>JACOZM010000014.1 GCA_016181345.1 Candidatus Woesearchaeota archaeon | reverse complement strand
TATACAAGTCTTTAAGCAACTCGCCTGGCTCGTGGAGGATTAGTTCTTCCATATGTTTTAGTTTTTTGTTTAATTTAAAATGTGTAGAATTCATGGCCCAGTATACTAGTGCTGTTCCCGTGACAGCTGCCAGGGCTAATAACGGCAAGGAGTATCTCTTAAACTCGTCAGTTGGAGATATAAAGAATATAGTGATAAAGGCACTGATAACTAAGAGGATATATACTATAACTACTGTCATCGAACCTCTTTTCATAAGTTAAGGAGAGGAAGAGAGATATATAAAGATTGCTCTGCTAAACTTACTTAAGAAATAAGGGGTGTAAAATTTATTGTATATAAAGTTCAAATAATCGTTCTTTTAATTTAGATATCTTTATTCGTTCTTGTTTTGTCGTGTCTCGGTCACGGATAGTAACGCAATCATCAGTCAAAGAATCAAAGTCAATAGTCATACAATACTTAATTCCTATTTCATCGGCTCGGGCATATCTTCTCCCTACGCTTCCAGATTCATCATACATAGCTGTATATGCGGACTTCAATAATTTATAGACTTCTTCAGCCTTAGCAACAATTTCTGGCTTGTTTTTTACTAATGGAAACACAGCACAATAATATGGTGCTAGTTTTGGATGAAGTTTTAAGACGATGTTTCCTCGTTGTTTATCATCGTGATATGCTTCGTACATAAAGGCGAGAAATGCTCGCCCTACTCCTTGTGAAGGCTCAGAAGCAACTTGAGGAATGATTTTTTGTCCAGATCCTTCATCAAAATATTCCATGCTTTTTTTAGAATGGTTCTGATGTTGAGTCAAATCAAATTGAGCCCGGTCAGCATTTCCGTAAATTTCTCCTAACTCTAAGATGCTCTGGGCTAATCCCTAAACTGGTAAACCATATATATTGTTGAGTCAACCAATACGCTTGCCAGCGGTTTATTTTTTTCTTTAATAGATCGGCAACAGTTATTGCAGAATGTTCCTGCTTCTTTTTTTGCTGCTCTGCAGAATACATATTCAATTTGACATCAAGAAATTGCTCGATAAGAGGACACTCATTCGCTTTATCAGGATGGACAAAGAATTCCATCTCCATTTGTTCAAATTCCCGGACACGGAACAAAAATTCACGAGGCGAGATTTCATTTCTAAATGCTTTACCTACTTGAGCGATACCAAAAGGGAGTTTTACTCTAGAGGTATCAACGACGTTTTTGAAGCAGGTAAAGATAATCTGAGCAGTTTCTGCTCTTAGAAAAGCAATGCTTTCCTGATCTTCTTTCGGGCCGACAAAAGTTTTAAACATCAAATTAAATTTTGTAGGAGAAGAAAATTCCTTATGTCCACAGATAGGGCATTTTAAGCCGTTATTGTCTATAATAGTTTTTATCTCTTCTAAGGTTTTTCCTTCAATGCTGAGGTGATGCTGTTCATCAAGGAGATGGTCAGCTCTCTGTCGGGAATGGCATTTTTTACATTCAACAAAAGTATCGGCAAAACTATCTACATGTCCAGAAGCTTTCCATACTTTAAATGGAGAAACGATCGATCCATCTATACCAACAACATTTTCATTATCTTGTACAAATTGCTTCCACCAGGTTCTTTTGATGTTATTATTAACCTCTACTCCTAATGGACCGAAGTCAAAGAATCCAGCAAGGCCTCCATAGATCTCAGAACTAGGGTATGCAAATCCTTTTTTTTTACAAAAGACGGCCATTTCTTCAATGTTGATAGTCATTTTAGAAGAGAGTGAGAGAATATTTATTAAGCTTTTGCAGAAGATTGTCTGTCTAGTGCCAGAGAACTATTTTATCTAATTTTCTCTTTCAAACCCATACTTTCCTTGCAAAGGAACAAAGGCAAATGGCCCGAGAAATTCTAAATCAAGCCGTTGGCCAACTTTAATAGCTTTGACCATAACTTGCTCATGTAAATCTCCGACTGGAGCGATGATAATCCCTCCTTCTTTGGTCTGCTCAATGATTGGCTCGGGAATCTTAGGACAAGCAGCAGTAATCATAACTCGATCAAAGGGAGCATGAGGAAGAAGCCCTCGAGAACCGTCTGTTTCATGAATAGAAACGTTTGAACATCCCAAAGTCATAACATTTTTTCTGGCTACTTCGACAAGTTCTGGCATAATTTCTGTACTGATTACTTTGCCGTTTCCTACGATTTTTGAGAGGATACTAGCTTGATATCCGACGCCAGAGCCCACTTCTAAAACGTGATGTCCTTCTTGAACATCTAAGGCTTGAGTCATTAACATGACCGTTGTCGGCTGAGAAATGGATTGGCCTCGGATGGTTGGTAGAGGGATATCATCATAAGCGTGCTTATATAATTCAGGAGAAACAAAAAATTCCCGAGGAATACGGAGAAAAGCATCAATGACCTTGGGGTGAATCCCTTGCTCTTCCCAGAATCTTACCAGGAGCTCTTTTTGCATGATTAAATGATTATTTAGGGGTATTTAATGCTATTGCTAGAATTGTATTTACTTTTTGAATTCTTTTCATGATCCCGAGAGAAACTTTTTCTGAGCAAAAAAAGTGATGATACTGCCATAATTTCTATTTTTTTAAAATGTCTGAAGTTATTTCAATTCTTGAATCAACAAAATTGCTTTTCACATCATCCTCAGAATTAACCCATACTTGTTCAGGAACAAATTTATAAATTCTTCTGGGTAACAACCCTAAAAATTCTTCTATTTTTCTTGGTTTCTTATTTTTTCTGGAGTAAAGTAATTTCAATGATTTTACAATTTCTATTGTATCCTTACTTTCTAATTGTTGAGCTTTTCCTCGCATATAAACGCCAAAACCAGTACCTTCTGGAACTGTAGAATCATAAATTACGACAAAAACGTTATCATTTTCTTTAATGTTTTTGGAGTGTTTGTTCTCTTTCCAGGATGCCCAATAGAAATTGTAATTCTTATCAAAGGCAGAATAGACAGGAGAATTCCACGGATGGTTATTTTTATCGCAGGTAGCAACCGTGATATATAATATCTCATTGATTACTCTTTTTGCTTTAGAGGTTAATCTTTTGGAGGTCATAATATATTAGATGCAGTAAAGATATTTTAAAACTTTCTAACAGATATTTTATCATTGAGTTTACTTATAGCTAATTAGATTCTCCTACATTTTCTGTTTAGCCTTTGTTTTCTTATCTATTCTTCTCTTATCTATTCTTGTCTCTTTTATTTTTACTTCTCTTATTCTTACTTTTTTCTATTTTCTTTATTGTTACCTATCTCTTATCCAATCAAGCTCTTCATCGGTTAATTCTAATTCTTGAGCAACGTTTTTATCCATCAACGCTGGAAGTATATATGGCAGCTGCTTAAGAGCCTGAGTTTCAGAAAGATGTGTATGCAAGGAAAGTTTAGCAGCAATCTCTTTTTTCTTAATTCTTTTCTTCTTTAGCAGAAGAAATTCCTGCTGTAAGGAGATTGGAAATATATACTAAAAATCTCCAATGCTGCTGCCGAGAAATTCTAGATTGAAAAATGTCTGCTCTAGAAATGTGCTCATAGGCTTTAGCTAAGGCTTTTGTAGAGTATTCTTTTGGTAAGTTTTCGTCTATCCACAGAAATACTTCGTTGAAATCAACATCAATATCATCAAGTGCTTCTAGGGCGTTTTTAGCTGATGATGATTTGAAAATAAGGAGTAAAGAATTTAGGATCGTCTGAGTTCTTTTTCGGTCGGAAAGCTTAGTTGAATCAGTGTACTTAAACACGTTATCTGAAGTGCAAGACTGTAAGTCAATTAATGCTCCACGCAAATCTCCATCGCTTTGTCTGGCTAAACTAGAAATCGCTTTTGGTTCGAATTTGATATGTTCTTGTTCGCAGACCCATTGCAAGGCATGAGCTACTATTTTTTGATCAAGTTTTACAAATTCAATTAATTTACACTCTTTTTTTAAGGCCTTTAATTTTTGTTCGTAAGGATCATTAACAGTTAATATTAATGGATATGACGATTTGTCATAGCAGTAAGGATTGCAGGAATACATCCTCTATCTTTTGTTCCAGATACGTTATCCACTTCATCGATCAAGATCAGTTTAGGGGTGAAAAATAGAGACTGTTGGCCTAAAGCTGAGCCTAAAAAGGAACTGATATTGGCTTCGTTTCTCAAGTCAGAAGAATTTATCTCTAGGATATCAAATCCTAGTTCTTTAGCTAAAGCATAAATAGAAGAAGTTTTTCCATTTCCTATCGGTCCGTAGAGAAGCGCTGCTTTTTGTTTCTGTTTTTTGTAGTTCGTGATAAACTCTTTTAACTCAGCAAGTGCTTTTTCTTGTCCAAAGACCTGGTTGCTGTTTTTTGGAGCATACGTCGTAGTGAAAAGGGCCATAGTCATTTGAGAATTGTTGTTCTTTTAAAGATTTATGGTCTTTACCCCTATTTTCTAAAATTACTCATGGACAATGAGGACGGAGGAATGATAAATTGCTCCTCTTCTTTTTCCTTCCTAGAGGTATCGGTGGTACTCTTCTTATCTCTTCCACTCTTTTCAGTTTCCAATAATTTTAATAATAGTTTTCTGATCATTTTTAATCTCTTTTCAGCTATTTTTTTTAGAAGAGCTTGAACTACTTAAGGGAGTGTAGTAATTGTTATTACAACAAAAACGAAAACGTTATATACTTCAGCACTTTTAATGCTATCAGCTATTGTCCAATTGATTAGATTGTTAATGGGTTGGAGCTAGGATGGATGATCGGAGAAATCATGGGAAAAGAAGAAGCATTGATTGCAGCAGGATTAACTATTAATGAATCTAAGGTTTATCTGGCTTTATTAGAGCTAGGTTCAGCGACGGCTGCAGAAATAACGAAGAAGTCGAAAGTTCACCGTGTTAATGTTTATGATGTTATTGAACGTCTGAGAAAAAAAGGGATGATCAGCTCGATCGTTCAGGCGAATAAACGGATCTATGAAGCTGCTCATCCTAAGGAATTAATGGAGCTCTTGAAGGAAAAGGAGGAATTGTTAAATAAAGCCCTGCCGGAATTAGAACAGGAATTTGTAACGAAAAAAGAAAAACAGCAGGTATATCATTTCTTTGGGCCTTCAGGTGTATTAAGAGCCTATTATATGATTCTTGAGCAGAAAGAGATGATCTATGCTATCGGTGGATCGGGCTTAAATAGAAAATACTTAAAACATCGGCATGAGATGTGGGATAAGGAAAGAATTAAAGCTGGTGTTAAAGGTAAGGTCTTATATTATGAATTCACTCGGAAGCAAAAAAAGGAATTGTGGAATGATCCAACAGTTGAGATACGGTTTCTTCCTGATAAATACAAAACGTTAGGCATGGTTGATATCTGCGGTGATTTGGTTGTTAACTTACTTCCGATTGAAGAAGAGCTGATGGTTATCGTGATAGAATCAAGAGTTTTAGCTGATACCTATCGGCAGTTCTTTAATTTCATGTGGGAACATGCGAAGAAGTGAGCATATATTTCTGAGTTGAACTTGGACGTTTTAGGGTTTATTTTAAGAATAATTAAAGAAATAAAGAATAAGGAAAAAAAGGGGTAATATAATTACAAT
>JACOZM010000013.1 GCA_016181345.1 Candidatus Woesearchaeota archaeon | reverse complement strand
TTATTAAACTCAATATCTCTAAAAAAGAGATGAGATATGAAACATTATCATTCTGGGCTATTAGATCAGAAGAAACAGCTGGCCTTAGAGAAAAAATAGATCAATATTTTATTGCGCAAGGAATGACCAGATCAGGCCATAGAACAAGTGCGAGGTTATATCATGGTGATGAAGCTTGTGCAGTAGTGCAGACGTATTCAGCACGAGAGAGAGATGTAATAGGTATTGATATCTCCGCAAGGATAGATTCAGATGCTATCCCCAATTTTAGAAGAGAAATTGTTAGCCAAATACCTACTCACCTTTGTGGCATTGTGCCCAACCCAGAATAAATTTCTAGTCAAGGATGGTAATGAACTTTGGATTAAATTACAGATCCTAAAATTAAAATGGATTGATTATGACTTACTATCAAACCTTTATCTTTCCTTCTTTCGACAAATCCGTGATCAAAAATCCGGGAAGAACATATTCTGGATCGTAAAGTAATTTTGCCACGACTTCTTTCAAGGCGTAAGCATCTTTATAATAAAGAACAGCACGTAAATCACCTTCGGTAAACTTGTAGTCAGCAAAAAACTTTCTGCAATAGTTTTTCTCGTTCTTCTCGCGCTCATTAAATAGTTCTAAATTGCCTAATAAACGTGCATCATACTTTCGGATGACGCCTTGAAAAAGCCGTACAGGATGGATCTCCGTATCATTTAACTTAGTGATATCCCACAGCCCTCCTTTTTGAAAAACAAATTTTCGAAATGCTAACTGAAGCATAGAACGGATATCATCCGTTTTTTCTGTCACATATGTTCCACAAATCCTCAAGAAACCATCATAGGTTGCCTTGCAGCATTTCTTAAATAATCTTGTTGTAATACTTGAACTTGGAACTTGGTCAAAGACATCAATCGGATAGTTGTCTAAAATAAATTTTTTAGCATTATTAAGAATAAAGAGATTTTTAAAACATTCATAGATCCTCTGCTCCTCGTTAAAGGAATCAATGCACAAAATGTTATGGAGCCGATCAGCTAATTTAACTTGAATAACCCGTTTTTTTATCTCTAAATCCTTAATATTATAAAGGTCAGCAATCGATTTATAATAAAAAGTTCTTTTTGTCCTCGTTAACGCCATTATCCCCTTAACTAGGATTTCTCTATCTTTAATGGTGCAATATTCCTTTATTTCATCCATGAACTGAAGATACATCTTTTTCTCATAACAACGTAAGCATCGTACTCCGTCTTCCTCAAGCTTGATCCCTTCTTTTTTCTGATAAGCATCTACTCGATCTTCAACTAAATCATGGAGTAAACCTATACATAACGTTAATCCATCAGTTACTCCTGCTCTCTTAAGATTTACCGCAACATTAATAGGATGGATAAAACAAGGTTCTCCATTTTTTCGAATCGGACTTAATGAACATTGCCCTTGAACGATCTCATAAACTTTTTCAAAGAGCTTAAAATAAGGATCTTTTTTGTTAAGAAAAAAAGTGACGGGAAGAATTCTATGCTCCGGTTTCCAGTGTTCAACATACCTATATAATGCTAGCTCTTTACTGACCATCTCCTAGAGTAGTTAAATGGGTATTTTAAACATTTCGTTTTAAAGAATAGTCCACAAAAAAATCTAATGAACCTAGACAGATCACAAATTCTATTTCCAACCGTAAGGTTTATAAAAGAAAAGCATAAACTCAGAATATTCAAAAACCAGAGGCTTGGCATCATGGAATTTAAAGTTATTGAAGAAACCAAAAATAAGCTAGTTTTCCAATTACCGGGAGAAACCCATACGTTATGTAACGCTTTAAAACACGAGTTACAGATGGTTAAGGGAGTAACCATAGCTACGTACAGAATCGATCATCCATTAGTTGGAGTACCTCAATTCTATCTAGAAACTAAAGGTGAAGAACCTCGAAAAGCATTAAAATCAGCTCTTGCCTCCTTGAAGAAGAAAGCCGCAGAATTTAAGAAAGAAGCTAGTTCATTATAGATAAGCTTTATAGATTAGAATTCTGAATCTATTTCACTACTTTTTTTTCAATGTTATCTCTGTTATTAGCCCATATTTTTTTCACAACCTAAAATAATTTAAATGTGAATGAATCTCAGCAATAGATGCTGACAAAAAGTACCCTCTTAAAGTTCTACAAACAGATTGCTATTCAGCAAGCTATGATCGAACATGCTGAAAACAAGGAAATAGGAACCAGATATACGGATCCGTCAGGAAAAGATTATTTTGGAAAACGCCCAGATATCCTAGCTTATCCTCGAGATATATTAGAACTTGCCTTACAAGGAGTAACTTCTTTCCATGCTAGTGAAGAGATTTGGCACAACCCGCTTTCCTTAGGTAGTCTAATAAAAAAGGAGTTAGATGAGCTCCGAATGGGTTGGGATTTAGTACTAGATGTAGATTGCCCTGATTGGGAAATTTCGAAGATAACTACCTATTTATTCATCAAAGCCTTGCAAGACAACTATGTTAAGGATATTACCTGTAAATTTTCTGGCAACAAAAGATTTCATATTGGAGTTCCATTTGAAGCTTTTCCCGCAGAAATAGGGGGAATAAAAACAAAAGACCGTTTTCCAGAAGGGAAGAAAAAAATTGCTC
>JACOZM010000012.1 GCA_016181345.1 Candidatus Woesearchaeota archaeon | reverse complement strand
AAAATAAGTTCTTTTGCTTCAATAATCATCTCTTTTGATAAAACGGATGTCCGAGAAGCAAACTTTTTCATGTCTTGAGTATTGCCGGCTTCTTCAGCTTCCTTTAATTTGAAAGCTGCTTCTTTCTTGATAGCAGAACGTTTTTCCCAAGTCTTTCTCTTGATTTCCGGAGCCTTACCGTCAAAGACGAAAACAAGCTTTAGACCTTGCTCCATTAAAGACGTCGTTCGATTAAATAATCCGATCAGATGAGAAGTAACATTTCCATGGCTGTCAAGAAGAGCAGAACCATCAGCACTCCTAATCGTTGTCAGGAATTGATAGAGCATATTCATCGCGTCAACAGCTAGAATCTTTTCCTTCAAATCGCTGATGGAAATTTCTTTTTTTACTACTAATTCTTTAAATTGCAGCCCCATGTGCTTATTGTAGCGGAGAGGTTTAAATAATTTATTAAAAAGAGTATATGCACAGCGCCGTCATCAAGACAAAAAATTGGCCGTTGAAGTAGAGACGAATAGCCCTATTAAAAGTTAAAGATTTTTTGCCCGTACTCTTTTGTAGAAGTACTCTCTCTTGATGACATCTTGGCGGCTATGCACATACAACAAATACCTAAAAATGATCCCATTCTTCTTAGGTTAAATTTACTGCACATCAGCTAAATTGATTATTATTTTGCACTAAAAGTTAATAAAATAGTAATTATCAGTGCTATTTGTAAGATATTTTTCTTAGCTCTTCATTAAATAACCGTAAGTTGTAGAATACGATCATCTCTAATGCTTGGCGCAGGCGCTGATCTTCTCGGCGCGCTGCTCCCTTAGTGCAGGAAAGATATTCTTCTAAAAGTCCTAGGGGAATGTCGATGACCGGCAGGCTTACTGAGCGCAAAAGATGGAAGGTAAGCAGCCTGGTAGTTCTACTGTTCCCATCGACAAATGGATGGATATGCTGGAATTCGTTATGAAAATACGCTGCAAAATGAAAGATCTCTGCCAGCCCCGGCTTTTTCTTTGTGATAAATTGGTTATATTTCATCAGAAGATGCTCAAGCCTAGCATTTATATCTGGCACAGGAGCAACTTTAAATTGAGGATTATTTTTAATGTGGACTGCAATAGTCCGCACCTCGCCAGCTAAAGAAGGCTTGTGCTGGAGCGCAAGATAATGGTAATTGAAAATAGAAGCGATAGTGAGCGGTTTCTTTTCTGCAACATCTTTCAACATTGCGCCCATAGCTTGTTGATAATTGCGCACTTCTTCAATAGCTTCTAACCCTAAAGCTTCTGGGACTACTTGATGTTGCAATAATTTTACCGTCTCTGGAAGAGTGATTGGATTCCCTTCTAAATTTAAGCTATGCTGGATAAAGCGCAACTGATATCCCTTTACTAATTCTAAGTATTTATGAGTATTCTTCTTCTGTAATTGATTGAAGAGACGCAATTCTTTCTTAAGGATAAGTTCAGATATTTTTGGAAGATGGATGGCAGCAGAAGAGAGTTTTAAATTAAAAAAGCCGCAGATTTTCTGTAGGAAAGAATGAGGAAAAAGCGCTGCTAGCAGCGGCTTGCGAGAAAAAATAAGAAGAAATCCGCTGTTGTTGAGAACATCAATATATTTTGTAAATGTACGGGGGTTTAATTGGAAATCGCGCCAGGAAAATATTTTCTTAGTTAATGCTCTTTGAAGAAAAGAAGCCATGTTCCTGTCAATGAGATAGTTATACGGCAAATTATTGGCTAGGCTAAAGCGTATCAATCGATACAGTAATGTACTGCGTGGAGAGAGCTTGACCTGAAAACCTTTTTTTGATTTTAAGAGAAGACCATCACGCTGGAGCCTAAGCAAGGTCTGATACATTTCTGCATAAGCAGAAGCTGGCTTTTGAAATATCCGCAGAAGCTCTGGAGGTGAAACTGAAGTTCCTTTTGTATACACGGCTTCAAAGACATCGTATTTCGTTACCATATCTCCCTTAGTCCATAGTACTTTTTAAATGTTTCTATTTTGTATTAAATGTTAAATAAATACGAATAAATAGTACAGAATATGCGTTCTATCCGTGTTATACTAAGACTATATCTATCCGTTAATTCACTTGTAGCAAGACTGTCACTGGTTGTAAGACTGTCATTTATTGTAAGACTACCACTTATTGTAGGACTATTACTGGTGGTAAGGTTATCGCTTGTGGTAAGACTGTTACTGGCAGTGTGGTAAGAATGAGAGCATTGAGAATAGATATTAATGCTTACTCAACTTTTTTTACAATAACGTTTTCAAAAGCTCCAGTTTCTAACATTTCCTCGGCTTTCTTGCTGAGTTCTTGAGAATATAGAAATAACAATGGCAGTTTTTTTATTTGAGCTTCCATATATGCAGCTGAAAGATCTTTTTCATCACACTTCTTCTTGTTCTTGGCCTTGCAATAATACGTCATCATCCCCACTGCAGAAGGTACTTTTAACAAGAGCTCAATCTCTGCATTCTTTCGGATAATCTTGCAAAGGAGATTCTAATCTTTGTTTTTCTTTAGTTATTTCTTCTTGCTCCTTTTTGATTATTCCTAGTTCTCTTACTTGTTCTCTTGGTTGTTCTTTTACTTGCTCTCTTCCATGTTCTTTTATCTCTCTTCCCGATTCTTTGTATTTGGTATTTTCCTTTACTTCTCTTGGCTCTTCTGATTCTTCTTTTTTTATTTTCATCCCTAATTTCTGTTTTTCTGTTGATGATGTTGTTTCCTGAATTGTTGTCTGTATCGCTTTAGTTGATTGTACTGCCTTCAATCGATCATGTTCTGGAGAGAAATGACGAGAACTATTCTCTTTAACTTCATTATCTCCTTTATTTTCTTTAGTTTTTTTATTCTCTTTATCCTCTTTATCCTCTTTGTTCCCTTTAGTTTCTGGGACCGGTGAATTGTCTATTTCTTCTGCATCTTCATCGCTTAAGTCTAGAGATCTTTTTTCCTGCTCAGCGATCATCCGTTGAGATTGTTCTTGTAGTTCAAAGAAATCTTTTAACAGAATATTTAACTCCTCGTCACTGAGGAGATACCATTTCCAGAACAAATCTTTATTTCCTTGGTAGTTCACTTCGATAGGAAAGGCAAAATCTTTCAATGCCCGTAACGCTACTCTCGGCAGAAGTTCAAGATCTTGTTCCCGGAGCAATTTTTCTTTTTTTAAGCGGTCTAAGACTTCCAGGTCCTTTGGATTAATATTCCCAGCAGCAAAGCGATATAGTTGATCTTCCTGGCCGGGAAGGTAGTACAATGGCGAGCCACCTACCTTCAATTTAGAAATCCGCATTTTCCCTCTGGAAACAAGGTCAGAAAGATGGGCGGAAGCAAATAAGATCTGCTGATTGATGCTTTTCGCTACTTTTGTCGGCAATGTCGGTCCGGTATGCTTGACAAATTCCAAAATTTGATCTTCAGTAAGCATAGAAATTCTCTTCACCCCATATGGTAATTTAAGGAGGAAATGGGTTTATAAGATTTTTGGGGGTAGAGAAGGGGATTAAAACTATGAATGACAATTTTTATTTTTGAAATTTGGGATGCTTATTTGACCATCACGAATTACAATAATTTGGTTATCTTCTAAAATTCTAGTTGCATTTTCTACACCAACAATACAAGGTATTCCTAACTCCCTAGCTATGATTGCTGCATGGCAAGCTATTCCTCCTTCTTCAGTCACTAACGCTTTAATTTTTCTTAAATACGGCACAAAATCTTGTCTAGTCATAGTCGTGACCATAATATCATCTGGTTGAATTTTATCTAAGTCGCGATTAGTATAAACTATTTTTACTCGACCCTCTACATTCCCTGAAGAGATGATCAAAACATTTTCTCCTAACTGTTGAAGTAAAAAAGCATCCTTTCTCCTACTAAGTTCATGAGAATCAAACGTTTTACCGCTGTTTAAATGACTAAATATTTCTTCATCAGTTAAAAGCACAATTTCACCTAAATGCAGCCCTATCTTCAAACCAATAAAGGAATAGAATTCACGCAGGCGATAATTAAGCTTCTGTCTAATTGTATCTGCATAATCACGGAAAAAGACTGCTCTCTTTAACATGATTAAAAGATCCTTTAATTCGTTATATTGACCTAGCTCCAAAACCCTTCTTTCAAATTCTTGTTTTCTAACTCTAAATCCTTCTTCTATTTTTTGAAGCTCTTCTTGAGGATTTTTAACTAATTTAAGTTCGTCTGTAAAATGTTCAATAGTATAAGGATCGTGATCAACATCAAATAAAGGCATATGACAATAATTTTGAGTATGGATATCCAATTCTTGCTTTAATTCTTCTTCTGATATATTTTCTTTCTTCAAAGCAATTTTCAATAAATCCTGCCTTTCCGTTACCACATAATTTGGTTTAAGGGGAACAGAAAGTATCCTTAATAATTCTGCGGATTCTTCCTTACTTTTTCCAAGGTTTATCAATCTCTTCTCTATCTGTAAATCTATCCTATGACAGATTCGGTAAGCCATCCATTTTCGCGGATAAAAATCACCATGCCGATGTGATATTTCCTCAAATAATTTTGCTAAGTGGGGAGAAGAGAAGGTGGTATAATTTTGTACCATCAATAAGAGGTGTTCATATTTCTCCTCCAGAGTTTCTTTAGCTTCTGAAATCATACTGAGAACAAACTCACGATTAGAGAAATTGGCGTCAATGATCTCATTGAATTGATGATGCTGTTCTTGATCAAAAAAATAATCAGTTCGTTTTCCGTCAAAATACGTAAGAGTATTAAAAATACCGGTTCCATATCTTTCCTTAAAATATTTTCCAATTCCTTTATTCCAAGCTAAAGCTCCTTGGACTCCTAGCCGTCTAGTATTGCATAATTCCCATTGAATCATTTTTATTGTCCTTTCTATTGATTCTAAGCTATTCTAGCCCCGTCTGAAATTCTAGTCCTATCCGGAGATGCTCATTCATTTCTATTTCTATCTCCCAATGAGAATATCAAAACACCATCAGCTATACCATAAGCCTAGACCATGGTATCAAAAAAAGATTAACTA
>JACOZM010000011.1 GCA_016181345.1 Candidatus Woesearchaeota archaeon | reverse complement strand
AGAAATTCAAAAAAATTATGTTCTTACCATGTCAGCTTATGATCATTACATTCTTTGACAATAAGTATTTAACAATAAATTGTTAACAATGAACTCATCAAAGAAAATATTTCAATAAACTCATCAGCAATTATCAAAAAAAATGTTAAAACTAAATTTTTCACTAAAAATAAAATTATTTTTTCTTCAATTTCCGGAAGCTTTAAAAATGTCAACATCTTTCTTCCCTTTAGATTTATTCAAAAGAGGTGAATGATGATGGCAAAGAAAAAAGCAGTTAAGAAAGCAGCTAAGAAGAAAAAGAGATAAAATTTCTTTTTTTTCTTTTTTTATTTTCTTTCAATTTTCATTCAGTTTTCTTTAAGTTCATTTTGTCGACGTTATTCTTGTATCATCCCTACATATTCTTCTATGATTCTTACATAATCATCTAATCAGGGATTATTTTAATCTCTCTTCTATTTAACGTAAAAGATTAAGTATAGAATTCAACATCATCTTCATCTTCTGACTCAATTCGTTTCCTTTTCCAGCAAAACTATTTTTTTTCTCTATTTTCTGCTCTATACTATCACTTCTCCATGTTGCTGAGGCAATGATTGTATTCTTAAAGCCTATGTTTTCTCCTGGAAAAGTTACTTTAAACTCTTGTTCTGTAGATAGTTCTTCCATCTCTATTGTCTGTACGATACCTAAACCCTCTAATCGAATAACAATATCTCTCGGAGGAATGAATGATGTTTTCTTCAGGACTATCGTCATGGGAACTTCCTCACCAAATTGAACTTCTTCAGGGAGTAAAAGCTTCAGAGAAAGATTCGCAGAATCCACAACAATAAATGAAAATGATTCCTTCTTTTCTACCTCGCTATTTTCCACATGAACAATGAAATAGTGCCAGCCCGGCTTATCTTCAACAATAAGAGTCTCACGTATTTTTTCTTCGCCGGCCTTAAGGCTGATGGTTTCACACTCTTTTCCTAAACAATAAGACAATCCTTCTAAGCCTATCTCACCCTCGTTCTTTATCTTGCAAATGAACTTATTCTCTTTGCCTGGCTGTTGTTCGCGCTGGTAATCGCAATTGATATCAATGTACTGGGAATAACTTTTCTCTCCATCACTTACCGATAGGGCTTCTACCTCTTCTCTACTAAGAAATTGGTTTCCTTCCTTAACGCTAAAGCTATCTCTTACCGTTATATTTTTTTCAGAATAAAGAATTAGCGGAAATTCATATTGATAATTTTTTTCTAAACCTTCGGGAACTTTAACGATCCATGACAGTTCTCGCACTTCTTTCGGATATAATAATAATTGCTTTTTATTCTCGTTAATAACTTCGATTTCCTCCGGAACTCCTAATCGTAACGTTGTAGCCGCATAACTATTCTCTTCATTTTTTACTATCCCTTTAATCAAGTTATAACTCCCAAAATCTACATCCTGCGCTAAAATGTCCATCTCTAACTGAATTGTTTCTGGAACAAACTGTCCTTGATTTAATATTTTTACTTCTTCATTTAATTCTTGACTGGTTAGATCAACATCATTAGCTAACCATTCAAATGTAGTTGCCGGATCATCAGGATCAAGGCCTTCTCGAAGCTTGATGTGAGTGACGTCAACATAGCCGAATTCATCAAAGGCAATGTCAAAACTAACCCATCCTATCTCAGGAAAGTAGACTTCTGCCCATCCATGGCCTGCCCAATTCTTTCCTAAAGCTTGAAGGACTTCTTGATTTTCAGTATAAGAAATTCCAGAGACAAATCTTGCCGGAATGCCTAATGAACGAGCCATAGCTACAAACAAGGATGTCATCTCATCACAGACCCCTTCTCTATTTTCTAAAACCCAAGAAGCTTTTTGTGCCGTATTCGTCGTTAATTCGTTTAAATCATAATTGACATTTTCACTTATCCAACTGGCTAAATTAAAAACCAGCTTAAAAAGATCTTCTTCTCCTTCGGCAAGTTCTCTTGCTTTGGCAATGATTTCCGGGTTATCAGAATCAATTTTTCCCGTTGGCAGTGTATATTGCTCATAACCTTGAATATCAGGAAGCGGATAAGTTATTTTTTTTGTCACCTTATTTTTTTCATTGAAGGTCTTAATCTTTGCAGTATACCCATATTCTTTCCTGCCAAATTCTGGGTTTTTCCAATAGAATAAGAGACTATTCTTTTGAACTTCTCCATCTGTGTCTAAACTGATCGTCTTTTGCCGAAAACTATCTTGCGGAAAGAGCCATAGTTGAGCTGAAGCCTGTTTTACATCGGCAGAACTGCTTTGTGCCGTTAGTATCAGTGAGCCTTGAATGTCTAACTCTAGCTCTAAAGAATCCTGTTGATAGAGGTTCTGGGCAGAAACTACAGTTAATGAAAGAATAAATATAATAACAATTGGCAATGGTTTCATTGTGGTTATCACTTAACTATCTCAAATGCTGATTTTTGCACATTCTTGCGGACATTATGCCAAGCAAAGATTTTACCATTAATAACTATATACACCCCTTTTTTCAAGGTCTTGGCTGCAATGATTGCCCCGCCTAAATTAAACAACGCATCAGTTTTTTCTAAAGAAACCGGTTCAATTGCTCCGGTAAGGACGATTGTTTTATTTTTTATATTTTTACCGAGAACTTTA
>JACOZM010000010.1 GCA_016181345.1 Candidatus Woesearchaeota archaeon | reverse complement strand
AGAAAGAGTCCTGAATCTTCCTTCCTCAAGATTTGATTACTAAGAATAAAATTATTCAAAATAGATATAATGCCCAATAAAACTACCAGAATAAAATACTATAAGATCAAACCAATATGGCAGAACTAACATTTCAAACAATTTCCTTCCAAGATAAAGAAGATAATGTTGAAGTATCGATCTTAAAATATTTCTCTACATTAATTCCAAAAGAGGAGCTTCTGTCAATCTCCGAATTTAAAATAACTTCACCTCATTCAATTGAATTCATTAAGATCAGTCAAGAAAAAGCCCAAAAGAAATTCTCCTACCTCTTAGAAAAATATCTTGAGCATCTAAAAACAAAACTAACTGGAAACAAAGCCATCTATATCCACCAAAATTCAGGTATTCCATTGATTGGTAATCCTGCCTTTGGTATTGTCTATCGAAACTCATCAATCATCGAAATAAAGCCTGTAACTTCTTGTAACCTAGACTGTATCTATTGTTCAGTCGGAGAAGGATTATCAAGTACAAAAACCGATTACGTTATTGAAAAAGATTATTTAGTTGAAGAATTGAATAATTTAATTGAATTTGTTTCCGAGCCAGTTGAGATTCATATTGGAGTCCAAGGAGAGCCTTTTTTCTACGGTGCATTAGATGAATTACTAGAAGATCTACAACAAAATCCGAAGATCTATCGGATCTCTATTGATACTAACGGAACATTGTTAAGCAAAGAAAAAATCGACTTTTACACAAAAATAACTAAATTACAGATCAATTTCTCGCTTGATGCTATGGACGAAGAAGTAGCTAAGACGATGGCGGGAACAAAAAATTACAAGTTGAAGCATATTTTAGATATGATCAGATATTCTTCTGAAAAAGGCCTGCAGATGGTTGTTGCTCCTGTTCTTGTTTCAGGATACAACGAAAAAGAGATGGAAAAAATTATTCAATTCATTAAAACCCTGCCAAATAAGCCAATTTTAGGAATTCAAAATTTTCTACCTTATAAAACAGGAAGAAACCCAGCTTCAGTAAAGTCCTGGCCGGAATTTTTTAAGCTCTTGCAAGAATTGGAAAAAAAATATGATATGAACCTTAGGCTAAAAGCTGAAGATTTTAATGTTAAAAAGACAATAGAACTACCAAAGCCTTTCAGCATCAATGATGAAGTCCTTGCCATCATCAAATGCCCAGACAGATTTCCCAGAACTACTATAGCTGTAGCCGAAGGAAGGATGATCTCTATTTCCGAGTTAGAGTTTAAGAAAGAGAAAAAGGATAAGCAGGTAAAAATAAAAATCCTTCGAGATAAACATAACATTTTTTCTGGAAAAATATGTTCATAACGATAATGCTTAGCCATAACCATAACAATAATAACAAAACGAATAACAACAAAAATAACAATAATAGCCAGAAGAAAAAGAAGAAGAACAATAATAACAATAAGAATCAGAAGAGAAATTAAAAGAAAAAGAAGAAAAATAAAAATAAAAATGACAACCTGTGATGATATTCGCAAAGATTATTGCCAAAGCGCCTGCTGCTATTTCAAAGATAAACCGATTACCTCTGAAGAAGCAGTTCTCTTAGGAGATGAAGGTTCAATTAAAGTAGATGGAGAATGGAGGCTGCGTAATAATCCAATTACAGGAGCGTGTGTTTACTTAGATACTCAAGAAGGTCGTTGTGAGATTTATACTTCTGAACGGCGGCCTTCAGTTTGTAAAGAATATTCCTGCGCCAATGACGGAAGCAGAATTGAACGAATCATTACACGAATAGGCCAACATGATATTCGAACTAGCAGTAGAGTAATAGATGACTTGCTTCAAGAAGCTAAACGAAATCATCCTGGGTTATCAGATGAAGAGATCACTACCCTTCTGCAAGAAAATGATATCATTTAAAGAGACTATATCTTAACAGAAATTTAGATTTAACATGGGTCAGAAAACAATAACGATTATTATTAGATAAAATTTAATAAGAAAAGAGAATAGAGAATACTATGCCCAGTGCTGAATATACTGCTCCATCTTATGATGACCTTCTGGCATTTGTAGTTCGTTCCATGCGCAGGAGCGTGAACTATCAGTTAAGTACATCAATCAGTCCAGAAACAACAAATAGTGCCCGCCAAATAGTCAGATACACCAAAGCCTATGAATTTTTAGTCGACGGAAAAGTGCAAGGAGTATATCGCCAAGAAGGGTTAAGCTATGAAAATGGGGATAGGCTCTATATTGATAACCAGCAATCGTTAACCGATTTTATAGAAGATGTTGCTGAATTATCTTCCCCGAGAACATTGGAGTTTGGTGTTGGTGATACGGGAAGATTCTTTGTGAAAACGGATATTATAATTCCTCAACGAGGAACAAACCCTTTGCATCAGCGAGGAGACTTAAAAGGCTGGCTTAGAGAATATTTTCAATCTAACGGAAAGCAAGTTCCTAATAATTTCAGTTCTCTCCGTCTAGAAGACTTGACGACAATTTATGAAACAGAATCAGCAAGATATGGTTTCTCTATCAGTGATATTGTTGTAACAGTACGGAAGTAAGAATATTAACCACCAAAATAATGGGGTTTTTGAAAATTCACCTAAAAGAAGTTATACGCAATAAAATTTTAATTTTTCTTAAATTATTGTAA
>JACOZM010000094.1 GCA_016181345.1 Candidatus Woesearchaeota archaeon | reverse complement strand
TTTTTTTTTCTTTGAAATTATTGCTTCGTATTGTTCATCATAAACAATTTAGTTCCTTTGCTTGGTATTGTTTAGGATTAGGCATCCTCATCATAACTTTTTTTTAACTCCATATTTAAGATTCTCCTTTTTTTAAGAGTAATATCCTCATCCTTTTCCTCTCTCCTTTTCGATAAAATAAATCATTATACCTCCTCGACTTTATCACAAACTTTAAATATCACTGTATTTCTAGCAGAACCATGGATAAAAAGCAGATGATGGGGTGGTTCATCATTAT
Source organism: Candidatus Woesearchaeota archaeon (assembly GCA_016181345.1). GTDB lineage: Archaea > Nanobdellota > Nanobdellia > Woesearchaeales > GW2011-AR9 > JACOZM01. The sequence continues at coordinate 2,428 of JACOZM010000094.1, read as the reverse complement.
CGTGATGGTGCTGAGCGTAGGCGGAATTATCGGCAGTGGTTTTAACACTTCAGAACAAGAACTTCCGTATGAAGAATATAATGGATACAAGATTTATCAGTACGGATTGCAATCACAAGTGAAGGTTGCCGATCAAACATATACATTTCAATATTCTCCACAGATGCTAGAAAGTTATACTCTGCCATTAAATGTCTTATCTTGGCTAAGCAAAGAGCGAGTATATCTTGCCTATAAACCAAATGACACTATTGATGTTAATCAACAGCTTCAGCTATTATCCTTTATTATTTATCAGAATGGCATTATTCCTCAACAAGCATGTACGATAGAAGAAGGCTGTCCGGACATTCCGTTGATCGACTGCGAAAATGACGGTGTTATTCTATTGTCAAGTACAGAAAACATTATAACTAGTGATAATAAATGCCTTGTTCTAGAAGCAGAAAATCCGGAAGAGATGCAGAGGCTTACGGAACGAGTAATCTATGGGATTTTAGGCGTGATGCATTAGATTGATCGTATATTAACCGTATATTATTTGATCTTACAATGGTATCATATCTTAATCATCTCCCCCTTTGAGTATTAAAGATTGTTACCAAACAACTATTTTAAAGACTATCATCATGGAAAAAAGCGACGAAATTGATCTGAATGAAAAAAGGAAGGAGCTAGTAAAGAGTGTTAAAAACTTTTTCTCTAGTTCTGGACAAGAATCTTCTGGGAAAGAAGAATCTGAGATTCAAGAAAAAAGAAAACAGCTGATTCATTTTGTTAAGAAGCATAAGAAATGGATACCGTTTATTCTCTTAGCCTTGATTATCTTTTTAGGGGCCTTCATTCGAGTGCAAAATTTCTGGCTCTTAAAAGATGTTACGAATGGAGATTATGTCTCTGTAGATTTAGATTCACACATCTATTTGAAATATGCGAAGGAAATCCTAGAAACTGGAAGATTATCTGAAATAGATTACGGCCGGTTTGTTCCTTTCGGAGCTCCAACAGCTAATTATGCCTTTCCTGCCTATGTTATCTATTATATCTACAAAGTCATGCACTTCTTTTCTCCTGATGTTACTATTAATTACGCTGACATCGTCTATCCTATTGTTGTCTTCTCTATTGGGTTAGTATTTTTCTTCCTTTTGGTAAGGAAATTAACTAGGACAAGAGTAGCGTTAGTCTCTACCTTGTTCTTGGCTATCATGCCTGCATTTTTGCAGCGTACTGTTGGAGGAAGCTCTGACCACGACGCTATGGGTATTATGTTTATGTTCGCGTCTTTATATCTCATCATTCAAGCCTGGGAAAGTAAAGATCTAAAATCAACTTTGCTCTGGGGTGCTCTGGCTGGAATAGCAACGGGGTTAACAGGATTAAGTTGGGGAGCTTGGAAGTTTATCTATCTTATCTTCGGTCTTTTTGTTTTAATTCAGCTTTTCCTCCACAAAATTGAAGAGCGTCATACCTATCTTTATCTCTTATGGCTGGTGCTATCGATCATCGTCATGACTGCCTGGGTCCCATTATTTTCCTTAACCTATCTTTTTTCTTCTATAACAACGGGATTTAACTTTCTGCTTGTACTGATCTTAGGCGTTGATCTTGTCCTCTTCAAATATAAGTTCATTGAAAAAATAAAGTTCAAAAATTTCTCTTTAAAAGAAAAATGTCCTCGAGCTCTTGCCAGTATCGTCATCAGCCTTGTGTTGGGATTAGTCCTTTTATCTATCCTCCTTGGTCCTGCCGAATTAGGCAAGCAATTTACTGATGCAAAGAAATTATTACTTCATCCGATGAGTAAAGACCGTTGGGAACTGACTGTTGCCGAACAGCATCAGCCGTATTTTAAAGACTGGGTCAACTCATTTGGGCCAAATTTTCTCTCTTCTCTACCGTTATTTTATGTCTTCTTCCTCATAGGATTGTTTATCTACCTCTATACTCAATTGTTCAAAGACATTCGCAGCAAATTGACCCTTACGTTAATCATCATGCTTTTATTACTAAGTATCATGTTCAGTCGTTATAGCGGTGATGGCTCGCTTAACGGAACATCTACTCTTTCAAATTTTCTCTATCTTGGAAGTTTAGTTCTTGTAGCTATTGTTGGAATTTATTATTATCTTCAAAATTTCCAGAAGGATAAAACTCATGATAAGTCTCATTTTCAATCATCCTTACAATGGGATAATCGGGCCTTATTTTTAGTTATTTGGCTTTTGTTTATGCTGATTGCATCTCGAGGAGCAATAAGATTAGTTTTTATTTACGCTCCTGTTGTTGCTGCTTTAGGCGGATATGGAATCGTACGATTGGGCGAATATATATCTAGGGTAAAGAACAAAACATCACTGGTACTCCTAGCTATTCTCCTCCTTTTTGTCCTTTTCAGTCCATTAGATTATCCGTTAAAAGGAGCAAT
>JACOZM010000093.1 GCA_016181345.1 Candidatus Woesearchaeota archaeon | reverse complement strand
CCTTAATCTCGGCCATCTTTTTAATTGTCTCAATGACGAATGCTGGCTCGTTCATCTGATCATTAAATGGAGTCTGCCAAGGAGCATCAGTTTCGGTTAAAAGTTGGGTTAATGGGACTTTTCTGACCAGTGTTTGAAAGTTTCCGCTCCTAAGAATTGATGGCGGAACAGAAAAATAATATCCTAGTTCTTTTGCTCTTGTGATCAATGATTTTCTTCCAGAGAAACAATGAAGAACAACGGGAATCCGTTCGTTCTCTGGTTTTTTAGTGACTTCTTCCTCTAATATGTTCAGACACTCTTCTTCTCCTTCCCAGGTATGAATAACAATTGGTTTTCTTATTTTGATAGCTAGGTGGATTATCTTTCGAAAATTATCTTCTTGTTCTTGGAATGTTTTTTCTTTATCTGCCCAATGGAAGTCTAATCCTATTTCACCGATAGAAACGATTTCATCCTTATGCAGTTCAATAAATTTTAATTCTTCATCAATATTTACTTTCTTCACTTGTTTCGGCAGTCCAGTTTCTCCTTCTGATAATCCAATACCATCAATAGGATGGATACCTAAAGATGCTTTGATGAGAGGATATTTTTTAGATAACTCTAAGACTTCGCGATTTGATGGAGTGTTGACTCCAGAAACAACAATGGCTTTCATTCCTGCTTTTTCCTGCCGCTTAAGGACTTCCGCTAGGTTTTTCTTGAAATGTTCATGGTTGATATGGCAATGGACATCGATAAGGTTCATGTTGAGATGTAGTTGTTAGGGGGTTATAAATATTTCTGGAGAGAATAAATGCATTCTTTAATATTATTTGAGGTATAATAGCTGAAATCATTAATCTTTTAGTAAGGGCTAAAATTAAGATCCTCTAGATATATTTTTTAGAAAGCTTTTTAAATGGTAGCTACACTGCAGTGACGATATGGTGGAAATAATTATGTTGGATATGTCGGTACTTTTATCTCGATCACGGCTATTTCCTAGTCCAACCTATTGCTTTGATTCTGGCCATTTAGATTATGATGTAGCAAAAGATATTCCCTTGAGAGTACTAGGTAGACTCATAGAGAAGCATGAAGGTTTATTAGATGGGGATTTGTCAGTTTCTGATGTTTTACCTTTTCAAGAGCCGATTAAAACTATTCTTGCTTCTGAAACTAGTTTAGGTACTTCTTCAGATGCAAGAATCAAGGTCTTTGATCAAAGTGCAAGGGGAAGTATTGACCATGTTCTTTCTAGAGTAGTAGGACGGCATGGTTCTGTCGCTTTACCTCTGCCTAATTGGACGTTCTGGGACCATCTTCGAGGAGTTCAGAAAGGAGATTATACTCTTAACTGTTTTATGGCTTTAGATCCTGATCAGCTTGTAGAAAACTACAAGACTCTTCTTGAACGAACTCAAGTTAAAGCTCTTCTTTTAGTCCACCCTTCAAATCCTCTTGGTTATACACTATCTCCGGATATTTTAAAAGAATTGGATAGGATATCTGAACGGGAAGGTGTTGCTATTGTTATTGATGATTTATTACGAGGTAATCAACCAGTAGGAGATCGAGAAACAATTGCTGCCAGTTTATCTCGTCCCTATTTAGTTGAGGGATTTTCTCATCGCTTTGGTGCTAATCCACTAGGTAGTTTTTCGTATGTTTTAGTGCCAGAAGAGGATAGACTTATAGAAGCACCTCAGCTAGGTCCTAGTATTTATTCTGAAGTTCTTGCTGCTGCATATAGATATTCTACCCCTAAAATAGCTCGAGAGATGCAACGGAGAAATAAGGCGTTTGATGAAGAGATCAGTCGCTACTGCCCTGATGTTAGGATATCTCGGCCTTCGATCACTAGTATCAGTAGTATTTTAGAATTACCTCCCGAGTCGAGAATGAGTGCTATCGAATTTAGCCATTATGCAGAAAGGAGAGATGTAGGGGTATATCCTGTAGATTCTTTTTTTCCAACAGGCGTACGTCAGCCTAATCGTTCAAGTAAACTCTTGAGAATTGCTGTTGGGTCAATGAAGGAAGATATGATTAGAGAAGGAGCGGAAAAATTAGGTATGTTAATAGGTGATTTATGTTAACTGAAGACCAGAAAAGATTAATTGATGGCAATAATGTTTTTGTTTGTCAATATTCAACAGGATTTTTTGATAGTCCTTCCTATGAGGAAGGGTTGGCTTATGCACAGAGTTTAGGAAAACCAATCTATCGCCTAATGGAAAATGGTTTTCCAGAAAGAGGAGAGACTTTTTTAGGCTTGTCTATAAGACATACGGAGCATTTTGATGGTCCGGTTGGTTCAGCCTCTTATGTTGGAGCTTTAGATAAATTATTAGATAAAATTACTTCAGATCTTGAGGAAGGTCGTCTAGAGATAAAAGTTCCAACTAGGGTTACTTTTCAATAATGCTTTAAATTTTACAAAATTCTTTTAAATAATACTTCATTTTGAAGATAAATGGATTCAGTTCGTAAAGCAGGAAGTTAAATATTCTTTTTCTTTAATAGTTTTAAATCTAAAATAATTGGCAAAATGACCTGCAATCGATAAGGTTTTAATTGACTAAGATTTATTGATTCATTTTTAAGTAAACTACAAATAATCAGGAGAATAACCATGAAAAAAACAAATACAACTCAAGGAATTAAACAGAAAAATAAAGAATTTATTACCACCAATCATGAATCAGGTCATAAATCAGATCATAA
>JACOZM010000056.1 GCA_016181345.1 Candidatus Woesearchaeota archaeon | reverse complement strand
TTTTTAACCGCCGCTAAAGTCGCTGATTCCTCTCGTCCAGAGACAGAAAAAGCATTTACTGCTAGTGGAGAAATTATCCCCGGAAGAGTAGTTTTGGTAAAAAAAGGTGGAACTACTCCTTATGATTATAATCGTGCTGTTCCTGATAGATTTACGCCTACTCTTCCTCCTTCCAGCGAAGCACAAATCTATAACGCCATTTCTTCGGAAGGAAAAATTCAATATCGTTACACGAACGAAAATGGTTGGCAAGAACGTTTAATTGGCGGATCTGAAGAAGAAGCAAAATGGAGTAAATCAACTGTTGCGCAAACATATTTTGATAATAACCTTTTAAGAGCTGCGCCTGAGTATGTAGATGGGGTTAGTTCTACTTGGTTACAATCAGATTTCCTAAGGAGTGAAGGTTATGAAGGTGGAGTTAAATTGTTCATAGATCCAGAAACGGGTTTGCCGAAGATGGGGGTTCTAAGATTAGATGGCACTATGGAAAGTGCTCGTGATTTAGTCCTTATGGATGATGGGCGTATTGGTATTGAGGGTACGATTGGACCAACTCCTTTAACCGATGAGGAATGGTTTGCTTTATTAGAAGCAGCTCCCGAAGCCTTATTGGACTTAGAAAAACAGCGAAATCCAGAAACAGCTTTAATTTATGCTCGACAAGAATTAGAACAAGCCACTAAAATTCGGCAAGAAGCCGAATTAGAACGAGTTCGTTTATTAGAGCAAGAAAGAGCCGTTGCTGTCTTGGGAGTACAGAAAGTTGAAGGAGAATATCAAGGTAAAGTAAGGGCAAGAGAAGGATTGGAAGGCCATTTAAAGTCTGCTCAACAAGACTTATCAACAGCACAAGATAATTTAGAGGGAGCAAATACTGCTTTAGAAAATATAGCTGATGACGAAGCGCATAAAGCAGAACGTCAAGCGCAAGAAAGAATTATTGCTGCTTTAAAGCAAAAAATAACTATTTTAGAAGATAGGACTATTCCTCTACTAGAATCTCAAATTGAAACTGCGCAAGATGAAGAAATCAAAGCTAAAAAAGCTTATGATAATGCAGTTGAAGAATTAAGAAAAGTCGAAGGAAGAAAGGGAGAAGCAGAGAAATCTGCCGGGCTAGAGCCTTCTTCTCCCACCGCTGACACTCGCGAAGCTTTCCAACAAGCCGTCCAAGATATCGAAACTAAATATGATCTTTCTAATAAAGTAGAAGCCTTAGCTACTGCGCAAGGAGATGTTAAGAGATTAGAAGGGGAATTAGAAGGATTAGATTCCTCAATAAACGGATGTGCAACTGAAAAAGCCAGATTAGAAGGAGAATTAAAGAAAGCTAAAAAAGCGGTAGAAACAGCAGAAGGTGAATTAGAAACTGCGCAAGACGCTGCGGAAGACGCTTTTGATGACTTGGCTGATGATGAGCGTTTTAGTGAAGCCGTAAGAAAAGAAGCAGAAGAAGGGGCTTATCAGAGATATAACGACGCACAACAAAAGGTGCAAACTGCCGGTGATGAAGCCAGAAAATTAACTGGTCAAGCTAGTACAATAAGAGGATTTAGTGATAGAACGGAATTAACTGGGGATGAATTTACTGCATTAGGCACTAGTTTTGATTTTTATTTTGAAGCTGCCGATGCTAGTGGAAATAGAAAATTGAAATCCGATCAAAAAGAAGCCTTCCAAAAAGCTTTAGAAGCCGCCGCCAAGAAAAAAGAAGGAGAGGCCGAAGCTAAAAGAAAATCAATCCCCGGTTTAGAGAAAACAGCAAAACAATTAAAATCAAAATTAGACCATCTCCGTCAAGCCAACGGCCGTCATTGGCAAGGCCCTTCAGCTGGAGTTTACGCTTACACGTTCTTAACGCAAGTTCCTAAGTATCAGGCGTTAAGTAATGCGATTTTTGGGAATGAAGATTGGTATAAGAGTATCAGAAATGACATCGAATCTTCTTTCGCTCCGTTATATCTAGGACAATATTTTACTGCCTCAATCTGTGACCAAAAATTTGACATTGAAACTCAAGGAACTGGAGCTAGTTACGTAGAAGTTCCGGGAGGAAGTGTCCATTCTGTAGCGTCGATTCAAGCAGAAAGATCACCCTCAAACAGCCAATACATCACTTGTCATGAAGAAGATCCTTGTTCGAGTGGAGTATGTAAAGACGGATTATGCTACGATGATGAAGACACCGACCAACCACAAACCGGATACTTTTATAAAATCACGTGGGGAGTAACGGCTCCCAGCGATATTGCGTTTACGCAATTCACGGACGAAGCCAGACAGGAAGTTGACTTTAATATTTACGTCTACGATACCGAACACCCTTATCCCGGCAAAGACCATCGTCCGGAATCTGGCAAGCCTTTATTCCATTACCCTGGAACGAATTTCGGAGATTATAACACCATTCATTTAGGTTTAGGCAATTCGTCAGCAGCATTAAACCTACCCAGAGTCATTGTTGATTTCTCCCAGAGTTTATACACGAAAGCTTGTATTATTTACGGAGATAATCAGATGAAATCTACCCGAGAAACCATCACTGAAACCTGCGCAGACATCATCCCATCAACTTTAGGAGTAGTCAATTTCGAAAACGGAGTAACTTCTTCTGGAACATCTGCATCATCTACACCTTCCAGCACAGGAGTATATGCGGGATTGGATTAGAAAAACATTTTCTTAAATAGTTGCTATCAAAAACGCAGAGGAGAGAAAAATAAGTAGGAACTTTTAGACGTAAAAAACAATAACCTTTATATATCCTCAAGCTTTACTTCAGAAAGAACCATGAGCTCAAAAAGAGGCCGTTTAGGTAGAACTATGTCTAGTTCTCTTTCCCAAAATAGTTTGCTGTCTAAACACCATAAAAATAGATTTCATTATTTCAACAATAAGAAGGGCCAAGTTACTGTTTTCATCATCATTGGGATTGCGTTGTTGTTTTCTTTTGCCGGGGTTCTCTATGTGACAAAAATTGTTCAAAAAGATAAAATTACAGAAGAGGGATTTCGTGCTTTGGAAGATGTTCCTTCTCAATTCCGTTCAGTAAGGACTTATACAGAAGATTGCTTACGTGAAACGGCCGAAAAAGGATTAAAGATTCTCGGTCAGCAAGGGGGCTATATTTATGTTGATCTCATCGGAACGTATGATCCTGAGAATCCTACAAACGCAGATGGAGTAAATCTAGGCAATATGAAAGTTCCATATTGGCATTACAGCCGCCCGGAAAATCAGCTCAATGTTATTGCGTATTCTTCTCTAAAACCAAAACTCTATGATGACGGAAAAGAAGGATCGGAGATGAGTATCGAGTCTCAATTATCACGATACGTCAAAGAACACATCCAGGAATGTTTAGCCGATTACACTCAATTTAAGGAGCAAGGCATTGTTGTCGAGACTAGTCTTATCCAGGATGCTCAAGCTCAAGTTGGTGAAGAGTCTGTAGTCTTCACTATTAATCTTGATGTAAAAGCATCTCAAGGCGAAGCGCAAGAACAATTTAACCAATTCTTTGTTCGTGTTCCTTTAAATTTGAAACATTATTATGATGTTGCGTCTAATATCGCTGAATCACAGAAAAACTATTTCTTTTTAGAAGCTCAGTTCTTGAGTCTTTTAGGGAGTTTTACCTCTCTTGCTGATAATATGCTGCCGCCGATGAACGCAGCTACGTTTGATGTTGCAGGAACAAAATTTTGGCAGACTCCTGACGTTGAAGAGAAATTGCAACAGCTGATTTCTTCATACATTCCTATGCTTCAAGTCTTAGGGGCGCACAACTTACAGTACTATGATTATCCAGTAACGGACTTAAGCAGTATATACCAGCAGAATTATAACAATAATATCATCACTAACATTAACGATGTTGAGGATGTAGAAGTACGGTTTGATTATTTTGGCTGGAAACCATATTTTGATTTTAATGATGTTGACGGGATGATCACTTCGCAGAACACCTTGCAGATCCTTTAGCATTAGATAATGAAGGATATAAATTTATTTTTGCATTGGAATCGAATATCCGGAACAGCGACCCAGTAAGGACAGATCAAACATTGCCTCCTCCTGTTTCTTCCTTTAGTGAAAGTATGGTCTGTGACACCAATAAAAGATCCAGCGAAGTATTGCGAGCGAAGGTAGTTGATAGTTTTACTCATGAGCCTTTAGATCTAGTTAGGGTTGGATTCACTATTCCAGACCAGGACGAATGTGAGATGGGAGTTACTGATGATTCTGGTGAATTAGATAAAAGTTATCCAGAAGTTTATGGTGGTATGATGAGCTTCATGAAAGAAGATTATTTGACTTCTTTTTATCCCATTGATACCTATGATCTTCCACCTAGCCAAAACCTTATTGGCTATGCTGTAGCTGATATCAAAGAACCGGTCATTGAACTCCACAAATTAAAACCTATCAATGTTACTGTTCAGAAGAAAAGGATCAGTAAATGTATTATTCCTTTAGAATGTTTTTATACGGTTGGTGCAATTGGACTTATTCCCTATAAGGACATCACTTGTAAAGAAGCAGAAAGAAGATGTTTCTTTGATTCAAAAGATTCTAACACACTATTTAATTCAAATCCAGCTAGTTCAGGTCCTACTTCCGGCTCATCTGGACTATTTGAGCTTCCAGATCACCTGTTAAGAAAACAAGTAAACGATAGCTTGACGAAATACAATGATTATTATTTTAGTGAAACAGAAACTTCTCTTAGTGATGATGAAGATGTTTTAGTTGTCTTGAGAAAAGTATCCGATCTCAACAACGGTCCAATGACAGAAGATCAAACAATCCCTATTTTTATTAATGGCCCAAGAAGTACCGAGGTAAAATTAGTTCCTGGAATTTATGCAGTAGATGCAATGTTAACATTAAAAAAGGAGATCAATATTGCTACGGAAGAACGAAGTGTTGCCTTTACGATTATTACTTGGGAAAAAGATTTTCGATATACTCTGAATGGCTCAAAGTTGGAAAAATTTATCTCTGGAAGCTTAAAATGGGACGAGCCGAAGTATTATTTTGAAATTACTCCTGAAGAATTATATACCTCCGATCAATTGACTTTTTATGTTCCGTCATATGCTATTGAAGATGTTCCTCTGCAGGTTGAAGTATCTTCCTGGGAATGTGCTGCTGTAGTTTTTGGTTATCCGGCAGCCGGATGTCGGGAAAAATCAGTAAAAGTTAACGGAAGATTGATGGAAGATTTAATGATGATGACTGATATGAGTCAAATCTCTAAAGAAAAACGAAAAAGTTTAGATCCTCTATGGAATTAAGAAGTCAAAAAAAGTTGAAGGTGATAAACGAACATGAACTGATGATACCTAGCCAAAACCAAACGGCCAGATAAACGGGGTGGGAAGGATTCATCCTTAAAAATCATCCTTTCAAAAATATCCTTAAAAAAAAGACACTCATAACAACGTACTTAAAACAAAAGAATAAAAACGGAACAACAATTCGGTGCTTAAAAAGATGGTGCGGATAAAGATTAACGAAAGAAAATGGATAGCTTGTTTTATCATTGCGTTATTGTTCACTATTCCATTTTATACTGCAGATGGTATGGCTGCTACTGTTAGTGTCAGTAAAAATTCCGGCAGAGACAATTTTAACGGCTACTTAAATGGAAAAGGCGATGTCTGGACCGTTCAAGCTACGGTAACAAATCTGGGAACGGACATCCTTAGTCCGAACGATCTAAGTCTAGTCCTTGGCGGACGAGGAGACGAATTTGATTCCTGCAACAGCAACGATTTAGGGTTTACTTGTGAATATATCAGCGACGTCAGTACGGGAGTTCCTGAAGACAGTTATACATTTGAAGTAAAACACTTGCCTTCTAATGCTGGAGATGGAGACACGATTGTAGCGGATAGTTCGGCTCCGGAAGTTACAGGCGTAAGTGTCGAACAAAGGACTGACGGAAAAGTTCATTTAAATTTTATGGCTAAAGATAAGCCTAATTTCGGAGTTGGGTTAAGCAAGATAGAAATTCTTGACGCTGATACGCAGCAAGTTCTGCAGGAAATAAGTTTTACGGAAAGAAGAGTGGAATTTAATTACGCATCCGATTAGATAAGTTTGGACATCAAAAAACTCAAGGGCCGTTTAGGTTTAAAACCGATTTTGTAAAGCCAGTAATCTTGGGAGATACCTTTACCTTAACTAATTTAGGGGACTTTATGGGTTCAAGTTCAGCCGTCAGCCGTCTAGTTATCAATGTTACAGAAACCAATGAATTGAAAAAATTGACAGCAACATCTAGCCAGATAGAATTTGCTGACAGTGAGATTGACCTTAGCCTAGATACAGATAGCTGTGTCCTACATCACGAAGAAACAATCGGCGATTATTATACTTGTACTTGGACGCCAATCCGAGTTCTTCCTAGTTCTTCGGTCTCTATCCAATTCAAAATAGAGGATAAGGTTGGAAATATTTTAGATCAAACTCTTAGCAAAACATTTGTTGTTGATACCTCTGCTCCGGAAGTAGAAT
>JACOZM010000055.1:1764-4507 GCA_016181345.1 Candidatus Woesearchaeota archaeon | reverse complement strand
ATTTAAATACTTATCGGTTTGGGTTTGATTCTATTTCGTATATTTCCTTTCCTGACATTTGCCGAACACACGGTCTACAGACTTGTCCCAGAGGATTCTTTCTATCTCCGGGCTGAAAAGCATTATGATTTTTATTGCATAGTCGCAGTCGATGTTCTCAAGCCTTTCGACATAAATCCGTGAGAAACTGGTATTTAAGATGGGATTGCCATCCCTGTCGTTTTCGATGCGGTAGTCTCCAAGCACCCTTAAGCCTATTTCCCTTCCCCCGCAGTATATTGAGTGCCTTATATCCAGAGGCCCTTTATCGTCCGTCATCTTCCCACTCAAATTCAAACTGAGTTTGGTATCCATCGACAAACCTTGCGTATTTCCTTACGTCATATCCCTTGGATTCCCAGTAGTCGACAAATCCCGCAAGCCATATCAAATCTTTGGAATCGTAATTCTCTTTTAATCTTACGACCCTGTCATCCGCTTCCCTTCTCGCGTACTCGCCCAGATTCATGATGATATTTTAATTTGATTACATAAAAGTTTTTAGTATCAAAGTATCAATAATTTGGAAATACAGATAAGACTCAATTCAGATATTCCAGTTTCCCATGGGAGTCATCTGCCATATTGGTCTTACAATAAGAGGAGAGCTCTTTTCGATATCGACATCTATGACAACTCCCCACATGTTGCTCCATGTCTGGATTATCGTTCCCTTTATAAAATCTTTTATCTGCATAATTGAGATGAGCCATCTCTTTAAAATATGCAATCCTAAGTAAATAAGCTTTCCTCTTATCATTGGATGAAAATTTTATTTCTTTTTGAATAGCTTTGTTCCGAAGAAGTCACTTAATAGTGCAGCTTCAACCGGAAGTCCTGTGGCGTTCCAACCGAGTGCTTGTGGAATCGTTCTTACGAACGTGACAAGCAACTGCTTCAAATCATACATGTCGAACTTCCCGTCTTCAAGGATGTTTTCCACCCAACCAAGGAAGCTTCTTGCCAAAGCCACTCCTACTGTCCTAATGGCCGGGTTGCCCAGGTAGAACCCGACCAGTTCTTCAAACATAATAATAGTTCGATTTGCCTATTTAAAAGCTTGATATCAGTAATAAACTACAAGGCTTTTTAAAAGCGGATTAGGATTGTCCAGATTCCTCACCCCCGTGAACTGCCATTTCAATTGCTTCCCAGAGACCGATAGCGTCGTCAATGCGTTCAACGTGACAGATGTCCAAGTCAGACCGCCGTCGGCGCTAACTTCCAGAGATGACGAGCTTATATCCGCCCCCACTGCTCGAGCTTCTACCTGGCTTATGCTGTCTACAGATACCCGTGTCGCGCTTAATAATACTCCCGATCCCAGCCCAGGATTCAACCTTATCTCCCCTTCGGTTATGGTGAAATCCCCATAGCTGACCAAGTCGGTTGCGTCATCAAATGAAAAATTAAAAGAATGGGAGAGCCTGTTCGGATTTTCTATCTTCTGCTGTTCGGAAGTCCTAACCTGTTGCTCCTTGAATATGTATGCGATCGATTGCGTTATCTTCGATATTTCGAGCTCTGTCGTATAGTCTCCATTGTGAAATTTGTGAGTGATGTTCAAAGCCTTGTACTGCGCATGTATTTGCTGGTCGGGAAGGGATACCCATATCATCTCCCCGGGATTCACATATGCCAATAATTCGGAGACAGTTTTTCCTTTTACTTCCGGATGTGAAACTCCGTACAACGCATTAGCTAAATTTGCGTCTGGAGCTTGAGTAATTATCTTTTCCTTTTCTGCATTCCAATAACCATTGTTCTGAGTATTCACTGTAGTATGAGCAGCTTCATAAAATTGAGAGAATTTAGCTTGTGGAGCTCCGGGAGTAAGGGTAATTACACCTGGCGCAAAGAATGTATTTGCTTGAGCAATTGCAAAATTTTCATAATTATGTCTTTCTTTTGGATCTTCGGCTAATTGAGCATGTGCTAGAATTCCTTCTAAGTTTTTCTCTTTTGCTTTAAAGCCATCAAATTCTTTTGCCATAATTTATCCACCTCCTCCCACTATTTAAACCTTTCGCTTTTGTAGTTCCTTGTAAGGAGTAACATAAGTAAAGTTTATATATACCTATAGAGACTTATTTTCATGAATGAAATACTTAAGAGCATAGCAGTTTGGGGAGGATCAATATTTGGTATTTATACACTATTTTTAGCATTTGCTCAATCATTTGAATTATTTTCTGAGAGGATTAGATCCGAACACGATTTAAAACGGATTGTTAATGAAGAAGCGGATAAACTAGGTATGTCTACAAGAGATATTGTCGATATATTTTATGAAAAGAATCATAAAAACTACAAAAAAATTAGAGGAGCAAGATGTCATCTTGATACAGATGAGTTCGAGGGATCAAAACTTCCCATCAAAGTTATAGAAATAAAAGAAGGATATGGTGCAACTCGTGCCGTTGTTAGACATGAATTATATCATTTGTATAAGCATCTTCCTCGTAAAAAAAATATTCCTTTAATGAACTTCTTCTATGAAGAACCTACAGCTACGTTATATGCTCTCACAGGTCTAAAACTTTAAATATCAACCACTTAATTACTTAGCATGCCCCAAATAGGAATAACTCAAGATTTAACAGATGAAAAAAGAAAATTAAATTCCTTAGCAATTGCATTCAAAACACAAATTTGTTACTCTTTACCTGAAAGAGCTGTAGATCATTATGAAGCACTTCAGGCT
>JACOZM010000055.1:0-1748 GCA_016181345.1 Candidatus Woesearchaeota archaeon | reverse complement strand
ATGCAGTTCGTCCTTTTGGAGGAAATGCTGCAGTTCTTTTTAGAACAGAACAAGCTTTTCTTGAGCGTATGAAACAATGTCAAACAGCATTAATTGAAATCAAGACATTTGTAGATCAACATGATTCATTAACTTCCAGAAGGCCTGTTTTAAATTCTCATCTACAACGATATCAAGATGAGTTAGATATGACCCTAGAAACTTTTATCTGGGATGATGAAAGATTACTTGAAAGATGGGGACAGTTAAGAGCTCTCGGTGGCGATATTGCATTAAATATAGAAGTTGGATATCATCGATCTTACTAACTATAACTTAACTTCATTCTCTGGACCAAGATCACCTTCATTTTCCTCTTTCTTACTTGCTTCCTCAATCAAATCAGAATCTATAGGAATTGCGTCATTCAAAGGGGGAATATCTCTGTCGTGTCTGTTTTCGCCTGTACTCGGAGTATATTCGTCTTCATGACTATAAACTTTGTTATCCAATTCAGATTTTATTTCGCTCTCCATTTTAGTTTCATTGTTTACGTTTTCACTCTCCTTAACTAAATTATTTCCAGTACCTTCTTTCTCCAATTCTTCCAACAAAACCTCCTCAATATCTTTGTTTTCCTCCGTAGTTAGTCCTTCTTTGATGTCGGTCTTAATCTCTACATATTCGTCATTTACATTACCAACGTTACTTAATTGAGATGCCATCATTGGAGTCACTTCAATTTTCGCATAATTATTATCCTTGCTTGTTATCCTTTCCTCTTTTCTATTATCACCTCTATTATCATTATTGTAGTTCACATTATCACCGAAACGACTACTGTCACTCACGTTGTTCATTCTAGTAACATAATTATTTTCTCTCTCTACTTTTTTATCCTTATCATTAATGCCACTAAATTTAGCCTCGATTTTAGCAACCGTCTCACTCACTGTGAATGCAGCGTCAGCATTCACACTCAAAGAATCAATTCCTTCAGAAACAAGAAATTCAGCCATTTCCGGCTTAGATGCAGCCTGTCCACACACCGATGTTTCAACCCCATATTTCTTACATCTTCTTATTACATATCTTATAGAATTCAGCACAGCCGGATTCATTTCGTTATATAACGCCTGCACACCAGCATTGTTTCTATCTATTGCTAATGTGTATTGAGTTAAATCATTTGTTCCAAAACTAATGAAATCCAATCCTTCTTCACACAAATCATTTATTATTTGAACAGCAGCAGGAGTCTCAACCATTATTCCTATTTTTATTTTTCCCTTCGCACCGATCTCCTCAGCAATCTGTTTTGTTTGTTTAACATCATCTACACTTATAACTTGAGGAATCATAAATCCTAACTTCTTACTCGGATTCTTTTCTGCCAATCTTTTCACAGCTTCTATCTCTGCCTTTAATATCTCTCTATGTTTGACACTGAAACGTATACCGTGATCTCCAAGCATGGGATTAGATTCTTTTTCTTGAGGAGCCCCGTCCAAATGAGAAAATTCATCACTTCGCAAATCGCTACTCCTAATCCAGACTTCATCAAACTTATCAACTATTTTTTTCAATCCGTATTCCAAAACTCTTACATATTCATCCATTTTTTCATTCTTAACATAATATAAAGGATGTTTTCCGCTCAAAGCAATAATTCCTTCTAATCTTACAAGTCCAACGCCTTTAGCTCCAGACAATGCAGCTCTTTCAGCATAATCTGGGAGATCAACAATAACTTTTATTTTCGTTTTCAG
>JACOZM010000054.1 GCA_016181345.1 Candidatus Woesearchaeota archaeon | reverse complement strand
TAGCTGTACTTTGCTCTCCAAATTTTGCTAGCAACGCGGCTGTTCCTCCAGATGTAGTGATAGGGATGATAGGTTTTCCCGCAACAATTACTTGATGAGCATAATGAGCTAAAGATCCATCACCCCCGAATAGAACAACGGCATCAGCGATCTCTGGAACGACTTGAGAAACAGTTTCTCTTAAACTCTTCCCCTGAATACAATACTCGAGTGCTGTCTGATTATTTAAATCATATAATCCTTTGTAGAGTCCTGCCTTATCTTTTAGTGATTCTTGAAAATCTTCTGGAAGCAACAGAAAAAATAAGTCACGTCCATTCCCTTCCTGACTTAAAATATTTCGTAATGCTGCACCAAAAGCTCGATTAACGATGGAACGAGCATGATATTTTACACCACGATAAAATTCAACAATCCAGGGAGGAAGCCCTACCGTAAACATAACACCGTCAACTTCACCCACTCCTTCACGAAGAAATGATCCTAACTGATACATCTCATAAGATGATGAAGACATCGTTCCAACTACTGCTACAAGAGGCGTGTTCACAAATCGTTCCCTTATTGGAGAGGTAGTATCATAAGCCATAGGGATTATTTTGGAGGAAATCTTTATAAAACTTACTATATTTGCTACTACTTGGTAGTTTATGTTAATTGCTTTTTTGTCTCACTTTCTTGAGAAAGATTTAAAAGGGATGATGGCTTTAAAGAAAATATTTTTAGTTTATATTCACAGTTATCGTTGGAGTGTACATATGGCATTTGATGCGCAAGGAAAAGTAATGGAATTGTTGATCCGGGGAGGAGATCATTATGTAGACCGAGGAGCGCAGGGTTATGTGTTACGAGAAGCTGGAAAGGCTGGACACTATTCTGGAACTGGAGATCCCCAGGAACGATATTTGGCCTTAAGATTAAGAGAAGAGCATCATGGACTAGGAATCAAGAATTCTAGTAAAGATGTTAGTGATAGAGTTATGGGAAGTTATGATCTCCGCCAGAGTTCTGGAAAACTAGGCCAGTTAGCGAATTCTGGAATTGATGTCAGTTCGGCATTGTATCTGTTGTCTGGACAGGCAGAGAGAAGCTCTTGTTATCGGTGTTGAGAATTATTCTAATTACTTGCTTCAGCCACTTGCGCAGAATTATCTACATTCCCTTGTGCTTGCGCCGCTGCCACTTCTTCTGCACTTAATTCTTCCGCCGGAGTTTCTTCTTCATCGGTCAAGACCATCGAGCAAAAGTCGGCTCCTTGATCAGAGAATTCTTGAGCTAACTGTTTTCCGCCTTCGTAAGCATCGTTGATGATCTTGAGGATTTTTAGGAGGACGTAACTTACTCCACAAGCGGGATGTAATTCTGCTACTGCGGTTCCTGTGCCTATAGGGAACAAACAAATAGTTGTACAAGTAAAATAGACAGCAGTAGTTACCCAGGCAACCGGATCTGTTAATAAAGCTTGCAATGCACCCAAAAGATTATCCCAAAGGTTTACAAGGGGGATTAATTGGAATAACGGCCCATAAAAGTATTTACAGGTTAATACATCTTCTAATTTATTACACGATTCTATCGTCGCTACTCCTTGCGGAACTTCGTTCATCAAACAATATAATTTCCTGCATTTGATCTGCCGATACTTTTCTACGTTTTTGATGACTCCTGGAATACATAAGGAAGCAATGGATAAGTAAAGGTTGTCTTCAACACTAGTAGCGGAAGGAACCAATTCTTGTTTTGCTGCGGCCTCATAATTCTCTTTTGTTGGAACAATTAAAGAAAATCCCTTCCCAAAGTTATCTCCTGCCTTACTTGGCTCCCCTGCTAAATTTAATACCCCTGTATTTATTGAACCTGCAAAAGTATTGTACCAGTTTACAATAGAACAAGAATATAAAACATACCAATCATCACCATATTCGGTAAGATCGCATAACGTCTTTTTGCAGCTCAAAATTTGTAAAGGGAATTGTAATACTTCCATTGCTGTTGCTAGACTCCCCGTAGCTGCTTGGTTACCCATACAAAAAGAGACTCTCTCGGCTAAACCTACTTCTTTGATAGTAGGAGGAACAGGTATTAATTCTAAAACTCCTGCTTGAGCATCAACTATGGATTCAGCTAAATTAAAAGCACCAATGACATCCGCAATCAACTGCGCGGCTAAAGCAATATACCTCACTACTTTTATTATCGTATTCAAGGTATCCATAAAACCCCAGAATCCCGTTTGTAAAGCTTCTTTTTCCTTGGCAATAGTTGCTTCTAAAGCTGCTTCCTGCGAGCCTAAGGAAGTAAAGCCAAACGGCACTTGAATCTCAAATACTTCTTCTTCTGCAAAACTTAACGCTTTTCCGTCTTTAGCGGTATAGATTTCTACTGCGCAGGAAGCTTTCATATAAGCTTTAGTAAATCCATCCGTCGTCAGCTGAGCGCCAAAATATTCTTTGGCATCAAAAGGAGGAAATTCTAAAATTAAATTTACCGTTACAGGACTAGAAGCAGGATTGACAAAAAGATTATTCCAAAGAACATCTCGACCTAAAGCTCCTAGGTCATTTTCACAACCAACTAAACGGACTTCTAAAATCTGGGCCTGACGATCATCAGCCCTAAGATTTACAGCCACGGGCTTTTCAAAGACAAATTTCCCGTCCCCTCTACTTTCTGCCGAACCTTTCTTTAAGACGTCATTCCATTCATCTTCCGAAAAAACTATTTTATTTCCTGCTGTATCTTCCAAAATAACTTCAATATGAGCTGCGCTTTGATGGCCGCTTTTCAACTCTCCTGTCGTCAGGAATTCGCAGATCCAGTAATCACCATCTTCTTGGCAGCTTTCTTCCGTGAAGACCTGCCAGCCTTCTTCACTAAAATCTGTAGCCGGATAGGCAGACTCTGAACCCATTACTACATCATTTAAATCTACTTTAAAGAATAATCCCCCTTTGGTTTCGGTAATGTTCATCCGAAACAATAATTTATCTCCCGACTCATAATACTCTTTTTCTCTCTCTCCTGAAAGGCCTAAAAATTCCAGGCGATTGACGTGAGGAGAAGCCGTATCAACAATCAAGTCCGTAGAAACATGAGGCCCTTCATTTCCTACTTTATCAGTAAGCTTAATCAGATTAATGGTTTCAATCGCTCCGGAAACTAACGGATTGTTAACGGTGAAATTGCAATTAAATGTTTCCGTTTCTTGTTCACAAGAATCAGGGCTAACGGAACTTCCAGCACCTAGTTGAGAAAAGTCAACGATAACTCCCGAGC
>JACOZM010000129.1 GCA_016181345.1 Candidatus Woesearchaeota archaeon | reverse complement strand
GCTAAAAAACAAAAGCTTTATAAACTATGGGCTATTTTCCCAATTTATTACTAAAAAAGTATATACAACATATAAACATGAACGATCCAATTGATGCAATCTGTATTGATGATAGTAAGGATTTTCGTAGTAAACACACTGGAATCCTTAAACTTTTAGCCGGTATGGGGCACTTAGGTGAAGTAGTAGAAGCAAGAACTGTTGAAGAGGCTTGTGATTTACTTGAAGGGCCTTATTCTGGTTTGAGAATAGGTACGGGGATTATTGATTATCATCTTGGTAATGATCCTAAAACGGGTAAACCATATCATACGGGATTAGATTTCATGACGGCTATGTTTGTTGCTAACCCGCAGGCTTCTTTTGTTTTAGCTACTGCTCATAGTGATATTAAAGCATTAGGTGAACATGCAGCAAGAATCGGGGGATATGCTGTTCCTAAAACGATTAGGCCTATGGAATTGGCTGAACATGTACAAAAAGCAATAGATAATTATCATGCTCATCCAGAACGAGTGGAATTACGCAGGGCAAGTTTTGATCAAAGGCATGGGTCGCAATTAGGTGGACGGGTAGGGAATTTTGAACAAGATCGTGATACTGGGTTGTATCTTCCTTCTAATAACTAGAACTTGATCTTTACTTATCTATTTAACTTGGTCTTTAATTCTCTATTATTCATCTTTAATTGTCTTCTGCCCTCTTATTTTCTTGTACTCTTTTGTTTGTTTCTTCTCTATTATCTCCTTTTATAATTTTATTTTCCTCAATCTTATTTCCTTCTAAACTTTTTCTCCAATTCATTTACATCGAGTTTTATCAGAACACTTCGTCCATGGGGGCAGGTATAAGGGAGTTTAGTCTTAGCCAATTCATTCAATAAATTCTGAATTTCAATAATGGCCATGGAATCTCCGGCTTTTACTGAAGCTCGACAGGCCATTCGCGTGATGATTGATTCTTGGATTTCTTCTAGAATATTTTTGTCTGATACTAGGTTATTTAATACTTCATGGAATAATTCTTTAGCTTGAGTTCTTCCAAATACGGAAGGAATTGTTTTGAGAATATAGGTGTTTGTTCCGAATTCTTCGAGTAGAAAACCTAATGAAGCAAGAGTGGTTTTATTCTCTTTGACAGCAAGAGTTTCATATGGGCTTAATTCCAGAATATCTCCTTGCAATAGCTTCTGGATAGCTATGTTTTTATTTAAAAATTCGTTCATAAAACGTTCATAAAGGACACGTTCTTGGACGACATGCTGGTCGATGATCAACAATCCACCTTCTGTTTCAGCAACAAAAAAGGTTTTGTGGATTTGCCCTAAAATTTTCATAGGTGGGAGCTTAATATTTCCGGGAATTTCTCCCGAATAAAGATGTTCCGGGATGAAGATCCCGCTTGATGTTTTTCTTTCTGTGGTTTCTTTTCCTTCTTCTTTTCCTTCACTTTCTCTCCCTCTTTCTTTTTCTTGTTCCTTTTTTTCCCCTTTTTGATCAAAACTATCTATTTCTTCATTTTCATTATACTTTTTTCCAGAGGAGTAATCATTGTTCTCTTCTGTTGTTTTAACCCCAGTATTTTCTTGTTGATTCTCTTGTCGATCCTTTTGCTGACTCTCTTGAAGTTCAGTCAGATATTTTGAACTGAGCATTACTGTCTGTTGTGATGGCTCAAATGCATACTTTGCTTCTTTTCTCTCGTTTGCTTCTTTTCGTTCACTCTTGAACTCAGAACTGCTTTTTTCTAGAGGTTTTTCAAAGGTTAACTGTTGCTCAAATGAAAAATCCATGACTGGAATAAGGTTGTTCTTCTGCAATGTTTCTTTTACCGCAGTATATAAAGCATTTTTTACTGTACTTATTTGTTCAATCTTTACTTCAGATTTATTTGGATGGACATTTACATCAATCTTTGTCGGATCAAGTTCTAGGTTAAGGACTACTATTGGATGCTTATTGACAAAGAGCAACGAATGGTATGCATCATAAATAGTGGCTACTAGCTCCTCGTTTTTTATCCAGCGGTGGTTAATGTATAGTGATTGCTGTGTTTTATCGTTTCTAGCTAGATGAGGTTTAGCAATATATCCATCAATCTTAATATCATGAGTTTCATAATGCACTTTTAACATATCTTTAACAAGATCAGCACCGTATATTGAAGCAAGGTTATTCTGTAAATCATTAACACTAGCTGAGTTAAGGAGAATATGTCCTTCATGAGAAAGCCGAAATGAGATTGTAGGATTGATCAAGGCGTATCTTGTTACAACATCAATGATATGGCGCAATTCCACTTGGTCTGTTTTTAGAAATTTTTTCCTTGCTGGAGTATTAAAAAATAGGTTTCTCACTTCGATCGTTGTTCCTGTTTCAGCTGCAAGAATTCCCGTACTGATTATTTTTCCGCCTTTGACGACAAGATTATATCCTTCTAGTTTTTCATCTTGTTTTGTGATGATCGATAATTGAGAGACAGCAGCAATACTGGCTAAAGCTTCTCCTCTAAACCCTAGGGTTTGGATAGAAAAAAGATCTTCGCTGCTTTTAATCTTACTTGTTGCATGACGGAGGATAGAATTTTGTGTATCAATCTCATCCATCCCTTCTCCATTATCTTTTATTTTGATCAGTTTCTTGCCAGAATCACCTATCTCAATGCTAATCTTTGTCGCTTTTGCATCAAGGCTGTTTTCAATAAGTTCCTTGACTACAGAAGCAGGTCGTTCAATAACTTCTCCTGCGGCAATTTTGTTGATGAGTTCTTCACTAAGAACATTGATTTTTGACATGATTTTATATGGTTAGTAATTTTTATGCATTTAGATAGTGCAGTGGATATTAGATTCTAGAGAACATATCAATAGTTGGTACGTATTTAGTTCTGTGAAAATAGTGACTTGGTCAAGATGTCAAATCTGTAAAGAGCTTCACCAGATAAGTATAGCTGCGAGACTTTAAGCTTAAACAGTTACTCATACTTTCATTTTAAACATAAAATCTCGCCAAATTTGACGACCTGCCACTATTTTTAGTTATGGAACTAAATACATACAATAGTTGAAAATATATTAATAGTTGAGAATAGATTAGGTAGTGGAGCAGATTTAAGATAGTCTGGTGGATATTAGATTGTAGAGAAAATATTGGATAGTAGAGTGGTATTTTTTAAATGATTTTTAAGAAGAGTCAATAATTTTTAAGCTATTTTTAGCAATTCGTATTTATTAAATTCTTCCCCCTCATTTCTTTATACTATTCTTTCATAAAATTCTTCCTCTTTAATTCTTTTAACTCCTTTCTATTTAATTGAATTTTCTCATTTGACCAGGCTACCATTTTAACTGAACAATATACATACATAAATAGAAACATTTAATAATTTGAAAGATATCTTTTTTTATTGTACTAGGTTTGTTATTTGGTGGCGGATTTATTTCGTTAGGTTTATTGAAGCTGGAATAGTTGCTTTAAAATAAATAAACTGCCTGTATTATATCTGGGCAGCAGTAGCTATTGTGTTAGGTATTGTTG
>JACOZM010000128.1 GCA_016181345.1 Candidatus Woesearchaeota archaeon | reverse complement strand
CTCCTTGAAGAGTTTGGATTCTTGTGCTTTTCAGCCCTATTTTTTTGATTGTTCCTCTATCTGTTCCAAGAGTGATAAGGTCACCGACCTTGAACGGCTTGTCAAAATAGATAGTAAACGCACTAAATAGGTCAGTAAGAACGTTCTGCAAAGCAAACGCAATGGCAATACCTCCTACTCCTAATCCTGCTATCAGAGAAGTGACGTTTATTCCAAAATTAGATAGTAAGAGTAATCCCGCAGTAACCCAGACCATTACTTTAAATATTCCGCTGAGCAAAGTGACGTGGTGTGCTTCATGTTCTCGATCTTCTTCCGGAAGCTTTTCAACTTGTTTTTTAGAAAAATAATCGGCTACTTTATTAAGCCCTTTAGCAAAATAAAATACTACTAAGACCATTAAGGCCACATTTATTGTTTTAACTATCCACGACGGAACTATAATTGTTCGAATTGCTACGAATAAAGAAAAAACAAAATAAAAAGGCCAATGGATTTCCTGGATAAATTCTACAGCATAGTCATCTAGGTCGGTGTTTGTTTTCCTAGTTATTTTCCTGATCAGATGAAGGACATAATTCTTAAATAAGTAGAGGATAAAAAAAGTAACACCTAAAGTAATGCCTGCATGCATATACTGATTAGGAGTATTTTTACTTATTATTTCTGCCAGTTTATTCCAAAAGTAAATCATAGTCCGCTTCCTGACAATGTTCTCTATATATATTTTGTGAAATGATTTATAGAACAATCTTTTTTGTTTAAATAATCATATTAACCTAACAAGAACTAGATTACCCTTTGCTTCTCTAAAGAAACAAAAATCTTCTTCCAAAAAATAAAAAGAAAAATAGATAAAAAAACCTTATGATGATTCACCTAAACTTTCTTCAAACTCTTTTGCGCATTGTTTAGAACAAAACGAGTAACTTTCACCGTCAAATTCCTTCACGACCTTTTTGTCTTCCGGGCAAGCTGACCCGCATTCAGCGCATTCATCAACATCTTCATCCTCACTATAGCCTTTAAGAAAGCCTTCTTCAGATGAATCTAATCCACCAGATTCTACCATCTGTTCTTCGGTAGCGTCTTTATCCCCTTCAAATGTTTCTTCATCCATTGTATTTCTTGAGGTTTATATATGCCTTTTAAAGCTTTTCCTTATAATGTATATACTTTTCCCTTCTTTTCTTATGCTATTCTCCAGAGTTATATCCTTCTTTCTCTTTTTGAGTACTTTTAAGGCAAATCTCTCAATTCATCGTTATCCTTGAAGAATCCTTTTTATTCTATTGATTGATCGTTCCCAAGAAAAGGAATATGCTACCGTTTTACGGGCATTTTTGCCTAAGTTTTCTCGCAAATCATGGCTGGCTAAGAGCTTTTCCATTTTTACTGCTAGAACAGAGGGATTATTTTTTGGAAAAAATAAACCGTTATGGTCTTTGATGATATAATTCTTGATAAACCCCACTTTAGTGGCGATGACAGGAAGCCCCGTGGCCATAGCTTCAAGCGTAGCTAGAGACGTCGTTTCTGTTAAGCTTGGCATGATAAAAATATCCATCCCTCGAAGATACTCATGGACATTATTTACAAACCCTGTAATCGTACAATTTTTAACATCTTGTCGTATCTCTTCTTCCTTCTCCCGAGATCCTCCACCTACAAGGAGAAGCTGATAATTCTCTTTGTGGCGCAATTTTTTAAATGCTGCAATAAGGAGGTCGATATTTTTTTCTTTAGAGATCCTTCCTACGTATCCAATAATCTTTTTATGATGGTCTAACTTCAGCCGTTGCTTATCTAACCTTTTATTGAGTGAAGGATAAAATAACTCTATATCCACTCCTAACCTAGCAACCACAATCTTCCGGTTTACTCCTAACATCTCTAGCTCGCGGACAAGTTCATGATAGGGAACAAGAATCTCGTCACATCTGTTATACAGGAAGATAGATATTTTACGGATGATAAAATTCAATGATTTATGCAGGATAGGCGGAGCAAATTTTTCAAAGAGTTCCCATAAAAAAATATGATGATAAAAAATCGCTTTTTTCTGGTAGTGCCTAGCATAATAGATGCTCAAGTAGCTGATCAACGCTGGGCCTTGAATAAAGATGACATCGGCTTCTTTAATTGCATTTTTAATGCTAAGGAGATTACTCCTGCTGAATCTCATGCTTTTGTAGCCAGATAACGAAATCAGCGGTGATACTTTCACAAATGTAATTTTATGTAGTGGAATTTCCGACGTTTGCTCTCCTAGATCTGGAACGAGGTAATGAAGGTCAAAATCTTCTTTGGACCTTCTAGAAAATTCTTCTATAAACTTAAGGATACCATCTACTTTTGGGTAAAAGGTGTCAGCAACGATCAATAATCTTTTTTTTGTCATTATCTTCTCTTTCTTAACATAATCCTAATCTAATATCCATTATCACTTTTTTCTCGCATCTTCTAAGCTATTGTATCCTGAAAAACTTCTCTGCAAACCATTTTCTGATCTTAAAACCATCTCTAAAATTATGAAATACAAGTATAAAAACTGGATAGGAAATGATAATCTTTTGGCTTTTGTATAACTTTAATGCCTTCATCTTCAGCGAAAATGTTTTAGTGATATCAATATAAAGAGTGGGGTATCTCGTCTGCAATGAAACCGGATTCCAGATGGAGTAGATGTAAACCTCGGGCTTTTTCTTCAATTTTCCCAGCAAATCAATTGTTATTTTATTGACTGTTTTATGGTCAGGATGAAGGTCTTCGTTGCTATGAGTAAATATTTTTGTTGGATTCTCTTTTTCTAATAATTTCAAGAGTTTTGC
>JACOZM010000109.1 GCA_016181345.1 Candidatus Woesearchaeota archaeon | reverse complement strand
AAAGCAGAACAAGCAACGACGAAGAAAGAATTGGAAGAGATGTCTAAATTTAATAATTGACAAAAGATTGAATGATAAAAATAAGTGATAATAAAAAGATTGAGTGATAAGGAGGCGAAAAATGGGATTGTTTGGTCGTTCTAAAAAAGAAAAAGCAAGAATTGCTGCGGTGTTTACTGGAATCGAAACGGTTTTAAATCAAGGGCTTAAACAATTACTAGATTTATCTATAGTTGTAGAACAAGAAGATTATCTTGGTGCGTTGGGCGTTTTAAAAATTAGAGAGAAGGGGGGATTATGTGAATTACCCACCAATTTTATCCAAATAATTAAGGATATAAAATCAGAATTTACAAAAGTAAAAAAGTTTAAAAAATATTCTAAACTGTTTAATCAACTTTACAGAAAAGAGATAGAGTTCACACTTTTTCTTGGCGAAAATAAGCCCAGTGGAGGTAATATAGGAAGAATTTCTACACTATTAGTGGGGATAGAAAACACGTATCGCAGCCTTGATGAACTTTTAATATTAAGACCAAGAACTTTTTGGAAGGAGATGAAAGCAGAAATAGACAACTGCAAGAAAACAATCACTGAAGCAAAAGCACAAATACAGTTGATGTATAGAGAGCTTAATGTTTAAATAGTAAGAAAAATAGTAAAAAAAATAATAGTAAGAAGAAATTAAAGACTATTTTATTGTTTTTTCATTCTTCTTTTTGTTTATTCTGTTTACTCTGCCAATATATACGCAAAGATTAATGGAGCAACAATAGTAGCGTCTGATTCGATGACATATTTAGGAGTGTCGATACTTAATTTTCCCCAGGTGATTTTTTCGTTGGGAACAGCTCCAGAATATGAGCCGTAACTTGTTGTAGAATCAGAGATCTGGCAGAAATATGCCCAAAAAGGAACGTCTTTCCATCCTAAATCTTGATACATCATCGGAACTACACAAATGGGAAAGTCTCCGGCAATTCCTCCTCCTATCTGAAAGAATCCCACTCCTTGTCCAGAAGAATTATTTTTATACCATTCCGAAAGCCAAGTCATGTATTCTATTCCACTTTTCATTGTTGAAGGTTTTAATTCTCCTTTAACACAATATGATGCAAAAATATTTCCCATAGTACTATCTTCCCATCCAGGAACGACGATAGGCAAGTTTTTTTCCATTGCAGCCAGCATCCAGGAATTTTTTGGATCAATCTCATAATATTGTTCCAGAACTTTACTTTTGAGAAGCTTATACATAAATTCGTGTGGAAAATACCGTTCACCCTTTTTCTCGGCTTCTTTCCAGATCTTGACGATATGTTTTTGCAATCGTCTAAAAGCCTCTTCTTCTGGAATACACGTATCCGTTACTCTATTCAGCCCTTTTTCTAATAATTCCCATTCTTCCTGTGGAGTTAGGTGTCGATAATGAGGAACTCGTTTATAGGATTTATGCGCTACTAGATTCATCAAATCTTCTTCTAGATTTGCTCCAGTACAAGAGATGATAGATACTTTTCCTTGACGAATCATTTCAGCAAGAGAAATACCTAACTCTGCTGTACTCATAGCTCCAGCCAAAGTGATCATCATCTTCCCATTTTTTTTTAAGTGCTGGACGTAACCTTCAGCTGCGTCAATAACGGTTGCAGAATTAAAGTGTTTGTAATTCCGCTTTAAGAAATTCTTTACTGTTTTAAATTCTTGTTGATTGTCCATTGATCATAACCTCATCTTTTTTTCTTCTTTAGTCAAGCTTTTTTTATAAATTTTCTTGTTATGGATAGAATATTATGGCTTTTATTTTTGTGAATGTTTATTGTTATGGATGTTCATTTTTAAGATTCTTGAATAAATGCTTCCGTTAAACCAAAATGCCAATATTCCTTATCATATGGCTTAAATCCTGCTGAAGTCATCACTTCTCTTAATCTTCTTCTATTCTCGTGAATTTCGGGATCTTTTTCTGCATAAAAATCAAAGGCAAACCCTTCTAATCCGTCTTTAGGTTCGAGAAATCGTAGTGATTTTTTATCTTTTTTCATGATAACATCAACTGCATCTCCTCTGCTATGAGGTGGATAGCCGGGATGAAATGGCGAAGCTGTATATTGTGCTGCTAATTCGAATAATTGAGATATCTCTTGTTTAGGATGATATTCTTGAAGAAGACAAAGTATCCGGTCCCACAATGCAGTAAGCATGTTTGTGTCTCGGTAACCACTTTTAATGATGAGAACTTCTTCTGGATGGAGCAAGCCTCTAACTCGATATAAAGCATGTAATGTATCAGGAGTAACTTCTATCTCCTCTTTATCTGGGAGGTCATACTCTCTCCTTACCTGCCTCTCTTTTTGAAGATCAATGAGAAAATCATCTCTTGGAATTGTCACTAGGCTAGAAGGCTTTGGTATCTTTGCAAATTCATCATACCATACCCTAAACCAGTGATTGTTTTGTCTGCCCATTTGTTATTATTATTATTATTACTCCGTTTTTGATTTCTTAACTGGGTCTGATACTCCGTTGCTCTGCAACGATATAATTCTGTTCTCAGTTAAGATTAAAAATACCCTGCAGCTCTGCTGCGCTTGGGATTTTTATTTGTTGACTTTTAAGCTACTCTACTTTTGTTTCTCTCGGACAGTATCATCTGAAATTGGTGTACCGTCAACAAGAGCAAACTTCTTTAATCGCACGGCTAATTCTAAGGGGAGAAAGACATTTTGTCTTGATCTTGAATCATATGGAGTTGTTACTTTATACAAATCTCCTCGCTTTAATCTTTCAATATCTCCAGCAAACTCCGCTGCTAAGTCATCAAGAGCATTAGTATAAATATTAAAC
>JACOZM010000108.1 GCA_016181345.1 Candidatus Woesearchaeota archaeon | reverse complement strand
AAAAGGAATTTTTGATTGCCCTATTAGTTGTTGTTGTCATCTTGATCGGAGTTTTTTCTTATACTACGATTGATCAAAAGAACTATACTACATTCAATCCGGCATTTATGTTTCTTCCGTATGGAGTGATTCTGTTTGCGTTCATGGCTTCTCCAGCGATGCCGGAGTTGAATGAAATACTTAAAGGTAAAGAAAAGAAGCTGATGCGTAATTCAATCTTTATCGGTTCGGTCATTCCTATTATATTATATCTATTGTTTGTGTTTACTGTTGTTGGAGTAGTAAGCTTAGATAGTTTTGAAGGCTTACGTGATAATGAAAGGATTGCAACAGTTGCCTTAAGTATTTTTACTAATCCTATTCTAGGAAAGTTAGCCAATCTTTTAGCTGTACTTTCGATGTTCACTTCTTTTTTAGCTCTAGGATTAGCGCTCGTAGAGATGTATGAGTTTGACTACAAATTTAAGCATAGGACTGCGCTGTTGTTAACGTTAATTGTTCCAATGGTAGTTGTATTGCTTGGTTTGACGACGTTTATCAACGTCTTAGGATTTAGCGGAGCGATTGCGGGTGGGTTAGACGGGATATTAATTATCTTGATGTATTGGAGAGCAAAAACATTAGGCAATCGAAATCCAGAATATTCGTTAGGAAAAAATTATCTTATCGGCTTGATGTTAATGCTGATGTTTTCTCTAGGCATAGTTTATGTCTTATGGAATAAGTTCTTGATGTGAATTGTTTTTTGAAGACGCCATATTAAAGTAGAAATCTTCATCTTTTTTTCGTTTTCTCAATCATTTATCTCGCACTCATTTTCTAATATAACTGTTTTGACTAATGTGTTAGAATGAGTATCTTCTTACCTATCTGTTACAAAAGATTTAAATATAAGTCCTACTGGGAAGTGGTATAAACACTGAGAAGGAGGAATATTCAATGAGTGATGGTCCTACGCTGATTACTTCAAAAGAGTTATTGAGACGGGCAAGAGGAGAAAGTTCTAGAAAGGGCGGAGTCCCGGAAAATAATAGCTGGCGTTACTTTTTAGGCGGTGTTCTTCTTACTGGAACGTTAGCAGTAGTAGGTTATTTTAGTGGTTTGTTTAATGATGATTCTTATTATCGTTCTAAGATTCGTGAATTACAAGCTCAACTTGATGAAGAGCGAAGGATATCTTCACAAGCATTAGCTGATTATGATTATGCTGAAGAAGCTCACTCGCGAGTGATGGTATCTGTTAACGGATTAGCGTTTGCGATGGGAGAACCTCTTCCACCTCGGGATTATGATGGTGGTTTAGATGCTGCTGATTATATTGGATCTTTTCCCAAAGGAGCAATTGGGCAATATTGTGGAAATGAATATTCTGGATTAGAAACTGTTGTGGCTGATTTGGGAGTGGAAGCAGGACTTCTCGGAAGCCCATCTTCAACGTTAGCTTCTCGAACTATTGCTTTAGATGATGGACATGATAGGCGTCAAGGAGGAAGACAAGGTGGACAAGGCCAGCAGAGGACTAGTCAAGGAGATGGAGATTCTGTGCCAGGAAATAGCGGTTCTGCAAATCAAACTTCTGATCAACATGATCAAGGAAATCAAGGTCAAGGTGCTCAAGGTGATGGTTCTTTAAGCGATGCTGGGATTCCAGCTTTAGGTGCTCCAGGCGGAATTGATGCAAGCAGCTTAGGAACTGTTTATGATAGTAGTGACGGAAATCAAGGAAATCAAGGAAGAGATTCTGGACGAGGAGTTGGACAGGATGCACGGCGACATTATTGTTTACAGATGTTAGGTTCATTAGAAAATAAAGATGTAGATGTACAAGCTCAGGGAATATGGAGAGCATTAACTGTTTATGGATTAGCCTGGCTGAATATGACGCCACAGGACTTTAAAGCTGGATGTCAGACGAGAAGGATTGATCCGGCTGTTGATGAAGCGGGATTGTATCGTAGAATCTGTGCTGGAGTTGACGTTGAGGCTCAACGTTATAGTTCGTTAATGGAAAGATTTGTTGATGTTGTTAAGGCTCAAGGATTAGTTCAAGGAAATGGAGATGGAACTATCAACTATGAGTTAAGCTGTGCAAAATAAATTTAGGTTATTTAAGGAGTAGTACAATCATTTATCAGAGGTGGTGGAGATGTTGAATAAGAATAAGATAAATCAGAAACACCATGGGATTAGAACGACGATTAGGACGACAAGGAAGTTTTCATGTATCTAGAAGAGTACAAACTATTAGCACATTCTTAGCATATTTAATGATGGGAACTCCTGGAGTTTCTTTTGCTGAAGAAGCAGCTGCACCGATTCAAGGAGAAGCTGTTCCTTCAGGGAATCAAGGAGAGGAGGAAGAGCAAGGAAAAGATCAAGGGCAAAAAAAAGAAGGAGGGGCTTCAGGATATACTCCACAAGATTTAGAGGGTATTGAAGTTAAGCTCTATCGTAAGCCGGAAAAATTACCGGGAGATTATAGTTTAGAGATTGAGCAAGTTGTTCAAGGGAAAAGAAATCCTTGGGGGATGGAAGCAGGAGTTCGAGTTTTAAGTGTAGCTGGATATAGCGGTCAACTGATTATTCCAGAAGCAGCAGGAACATTGCATCTTGACGATTTAGATCCAGCATATTTTCGATTAAGCGCAGGAAAAGTCTTTCATCATGGAGCAAGAAGAAATGCAGAAGTAGCTCATCCTGTTGAACTTCTTGGTTATCAAGATAATGGTTCTTTTGGTACTGAAACATTTGAACGATTTTCTTATTCACAACTTGATCTTAACTTTGGCCGTCCAGAAGCATTGCGTTTTACTGCTGGAGGAGGAGGAATCTTTGATCTGACGGGAAGTTTACAAGCTACCGTTGAAG
>JACOZM010000107.1 GCA_016181345.1 Candidatus Woesearchaeota archaeon | reverse complement strand
TCTGTTAAAATTTTCTTTTTAGATTATATTTAACAAATTAATTTGATAATGTAGATTATATTAACAGACAGTTTATTAACTAGTACTACTATCTAGTAATATAACAAAAGTTAATGGTGTTAAAGATAACAAAAAAAGGAGGGATACACAATGAAACCAACAATTATTGAAATTACTCGGCATGGAATTAAGGCAAATGACCCTAAAACGGGAAAATCATTAGACCAGCTTTCTGAAGAAGGTATCCATCAAGCTTTGAAGAGAGGTGAAGAGCGATACCACGGAGAGCAAGATATCTTAATGTACCATTCTCCTTTAAAAAGGACTGGCGAAACTGTCTGGAGCTATAATTTGGGAGCAGGCGGAGGAGGGGTTTATAAAGGGGCAGACCAGAGATTAGGATTAGATTCAATTAGTCCTTTAGCTAAAAAATTAGGTTTAGATGGGGAAGATAAGGCATTTTCACGAAAAATCATGGATGCTTCTCCCGGAATAGATAAAAAAGTAGCTGGAGAAGGGATCAGCTTTATCCAGGATGCTTATAATAAGCACAAAAAGGAAAAAAATCCCCACGTTGTAGCTGTCAGCCATGATGTTAAAACACCGATGATCTACGGGCAATTAGTCGGGAGAACTGACTACGATAGCTTCAGGCCGAAAGAGCTTGACAGATTAGTTGTCAAAATTGATAATGATGAACATGGGAAGCCTACAGGAGCTCAAGTGAACTACCAAGAACGAGGATGGGAGAAGGTAGACTTAGGAAAGCTGCTTGGAAGTGGAGCTCAGCATCTCAAAGCACATAACGACAACACCGAGCAACCTAGTGTAAATTATGCTGCTGAGAAGAAAGTAGCTTAAACTTGGTATTACCACGGGGAAACTGGAGCTGTTGAACCTGAGCTGTTAAAACTGAGGGCTAGATTTAAATAACCCTTTTTATTTTTTATTTTTTATGGACTTGATTCAAGAAGCATACTTAAGGCTATTTCCAGATAAAGAGTTTTCTTTTCAGACGCAGTTAGAATATAATCGACGGCTGTCTCCGTTTAATGCGAATATAAGGCTCTATCGTGAGACTATTTTTTTGAACTTGAACTTGCAATGGAAGGATATTAACGAGGAGATCAAAATAGGATTAGTTCAGCATCTTCTTCTTAAAATATTTCGACAACAAAAGAAAAATACGGCTAATATTGACCTCTATAACAATTTTGTCCGGCATATCCCATTACTAACACCTAAAACAAAGAGCGATTGGGTTTTAGAAGCTTCATTTGAACGAGTCAATAAGCAATTTTTTCAAAGTTCGATGGAAAAGCCGAACTTACAATGGGGACAGAATTCAAAAAGAAAACTAGCTTCATATAACTTTCATGAAGATTCTGTTACCGTTTCTACGCTGTTTAAAGATTCAAGAGAAGAAATCCTAGATTATTTAATGTACCATGAATTACTGCATAAATATCATAAATTTAAGCATAAAAATGGGAGAAGCGCCTTTCATACGACTGCTTTTAGAAATGATGAACAGAAGTATCCGAACTACCCTGGAATTGAAAAAGAGATCGGCCAGATCATCAGGGGAAGGAGATCGTTGCTCAGTTTTTTTCGTACGTATTTAGTTTTCTAACAGAAAATAGTCGCAGGTCGTAAAATCCAGCGAGGCTTTCTGTAAGAGTAATATGAAAACTATCTGCTTAAGCTTAAAGCCTCGCAACTAAACTTGTCTTACGAAGCCCCTAATGGATTTTACCTCTTGACCTTGCCACTATTCTCCACTGAACTAAATACGTACTTTTTTCCGATAGTTTTAAAAAAGAAATGCATCATTTAAGCAAAAATAACGATGATGAGGTGTTAACCATGACAACCGATTACGAAAAAAAATTAGTTTCCGTAGGAACGTTAAAGAAAGGAGACACAATCATTTTGGACGGAGCTCCCTGCCGAGTGACTGATACAGCCACTTCTAGGCCGGGAAAGCACGGACATGCAAAAGTTAATCTTACTGCTGTTGGAATGCTCGATGGGAAAAAAAGGCAGACTGTTATGCCTGGGCATGACCGAGTTGAAGCTCCTATCGTAGAAAAGAAAAACGCTCAAGTCTTATCTATTTCCGGAAATACAGCTAATGTCATGGACACTGAAACCTACGAAACCTTTGACATGGACATTCCTGAAGAGTTACGAGCAGAAGTCAAAGACGGGGTAGAAATACTCTACTGGGTATTGATGGGCGCAAAAGTAATGAAGCAAGTCAAATAATAGACTATTGTTAAATAAATATTGAATAATATAAGGTGAAATAACGTGGTAAAATTTGAAGAAGCGATGGCTAGACGGATGCGGAATGTATTTGTTTGCAGATTCTGTAAATCAAAAATTCGTGCTCCAAGCTTAAAAGTATCCCAAGGAAAAGTAAAATGCCGAAAGTGCAATGGTAAGAAGCTACGGCCGAAGAGAAAGAAGTAGGAATTTAGCATAGTTTTTTTTCTTTCAGTTGTTTATAGTTCTTTTAGGTAGTATCTTTTAATTTAATTAGTTTGTTTTGGTTTAATTAGTTTATTTTGGTTTTTATCAGTTGATAGTTTAGTTAAAAATAGAAACAAATAAAAAGGCATAGAAAAGTCTAGGAGTATGATAGATGTTTTAAGTTTCATAATCGAGTATAAGGTAATTATTCTTTTTTATCTCTTTATCCTAGGATTTATTATTGTCAAATGGAAAAAGATTGATGTCCAGGGAAAAATAATCTTCCTGTATCGAACGAAATGGGGATTATCATGGATGGATCATGTTTCTTCTAAGTTCAGGGAATGGATCATTTTATTTGGCTACGTCGGAGTAGGAGTTGGTTATATAGGATTACTTGTTATCTCTTTTGTCC
>JACOZM010000042.1 GCA_016181345.1 Candidatus Woesearchaeota archaeon | reverse complement strand
TGATCGGAGTGTTGGATGTTTTGCAGTAACTTTTATCCAACAAACTGGAACAACAGGTGAAAGAGCTCCTTTAGTTAGAGGTTATACATTTCATGGCTCCGGAGATCAATTAACTTGGGAACAAGTTACGGATATTGATATTTATGATGGAAATAATAGTACCTGGGGGATTCCAAATGGAGTTCTACCGGCAACTAATCCTGCTGTCGCTAGTACATATCAACCATTATTTGAGGAATTATTGGGAAAAGTAGAAGAGCTTGCTAATACAAAATTACGCGAGGGGATTACCCCGCCAGCTATGACCTCTGCACCAGTAGATGCTACACCTGAACCCCCACAAGCAGTTCCTACATCAGGATCAGAAGATACTCAACCTTAATGAGGCTACAATATGTCTTTTCTTTTAGGTTTAAAAAATAATCGAGAGGAAAAACGTCGTCAATATTTTTTAGAGCAATGTAAAGATAGAGGAGAAACAGAAATAAGTGTCGTTGCTCGCGCTGGAGAGTTAATGATGACGGGAATGCCTTATTTAGGAACGAGTGTAGTTCATTTGGCTTATTTTTCTGGCACTTCTTTATCCCCCATGGTTGTTGTTCCACAGGAAGTTTATAATCTGTTTTTTGTTGTTCCTGGACGTTTAGAAGTTCCATTAGACGGGTTTTATATGCGTGTTAATCCCCTTCTAGAAATGGCGAGGATTGCTCAACAAGCAGCTAGGGAATCTGCCCAGGAGTATCGGGATATTTTAGATCGTTCTTCTTCTTCTCGAGGACTAGAGTTTCATGTTCAACCATATATTTCTCCTTCACCGATTCATCCAGCAATGATTCCTGTCGGTGAGGGATATCAACGAAGTGATATTACTTCAAGAAAAGTAATCAGGCTTGATTCTCGACGTTAATAGTGTAGAAACAATTATTAACTCCTTCTTATTTTTGAGATTATGTCCATTACTTCAAAAAGATCTTTAGAAATAGAATTGTCAAAATTAGCATCATTTGACAAGCCTTCATTAGAACTTGAGCAGTACGCTACACCTTCTTCAATTGCTGCAGAGTGGGTATGGCAGATGGCAATGAAAGGAGAGGTTTCTGGAAGAACTATTCTTGATGCAGCTTGCGGACCAGGAATTTTAGGTCTAGGATTATTATTGATGGGAGCAAAAAAAATTTATTTTTTGGATAAAGATAAGGAAATTATGCAGACGTGTATAGGGAATTATAACAAACTGAAGGATGAATATGAAATTGCTGAAGCAGAATTTATCATCGGTGATATTAGTTTATTTGATGCCGAGGTTGATATCGTCGTGCAAAATCCGCCTTTTGGTACTAAAAACGAGCATATCGATAAATTATTTTTAGAAAAAGCTTTTTCGGTTGCTCCACTTGTGTATAGCATGCATAAGTGGAGTACGAAAGTCTTTGTGGAAGCAATCAGTAAGGATTATGGATTTGAGATTACTGAAGTTTGGCAGTATGAATTTCCAATTAAAGCGATGTTTCACTTTCATAAGAAACCACTGAAAATGGTTGATGTAGGATTATGGAGAATGAAGAAGGGTTAGGCGTTCTGAAGGATATGAGCTTTTTCTAAAGTTATAATAAACTTTCAGATCAACATCATTTCTAATATATTTAACAAATATTTATCAGATAGATCTTTTAAAATCTTGTCGTTTGTACTCGGCACAGAAGAGCTTACTTGCATCGTATAGTACTCTCTGAGCAATATCAGTACAAGCAGCTTTAGACATCATTGTTTCACAACTTCTAGAAACAACAACAAGTCCAACTCCTTCTGGCTGAGTAATATTAGGAATAATGGTTAATGCTCCATTTGAAGTTTCTTTTTTATGGTCAGGAATAATTAAGGTATACCTCATGTTATCCACTACTAACGATAGCATGACCATACCATCAACTTTACATTTCTCTCCTGGTTGTGAATGGATTGCTCTTAATTCTAATTGACCTTCAAGCTGATGGCTATAGCCTCGGCATTCTGTTTCGTCATCGATGTATGATCCATCAAGTGTTCCTGCTGGACCTTGATCAGGTGGTTGATATTCTGAGACTCGGGAAAAGATATATCTTAAACGATCGGACGTCGACATACTTTCACATATTTCCGCGATACTGCTTCTTTTATCATCATTCTTTGCTTTCTTTTCTTCTTCAGCTCTGCTTCCACTACCTAAAGTAAGCATTAATGCAACTAGTCCACTAGTAAGTGTTCTTTGAAATATCATAGTATGGTAAAAATTAGAAAATGCCGTTTCTTTATAAAAATTTACGTTTAATTTACTAAGGAGTGATAAAGTTATTATTTTGGATTGTTTTAATGAATTGGAACAATAATTAGTAGATTGTTCTTGAGTTATTTTCTCCAAACTTTTTCTTTAAACTTTTTTCTTCCCGAAGCAGATTCATAAAATTGATATCGTAATGGATTCTTACAGGCATAGTTTTGGTGCTCTTCTTCAGCTTTCCAGAATGGAGTTGCAGGAAGGATTTTGGTTGCGATAGCTTGATTGAATTTTTTTGTCTTTTCTAATGAACGCTTTGAGTTCTCGGCAATTTCTTGTTCTTCCTTATTTTGATAGAAGATGGCTGTCTGATATTGTGAGCCTCGGTCAGAAAATTGGCCTTCTGGATCGGTTGGATCAATTTGTGTCCAGAATATGTCAATTAGTTTTGAATAAGAAATGAGGTCTGGATTGTAATGGACTTCTATTACTTCCTTATGTCCTGTATTTCCTCCTGACACTTCTTCATATGTTGGATTTGCTTTTTTTCCGCCCATATATCCTGAGAAAACTTCTTTTACTCCTTGATAAGTTCTAAATCCAGCTTCGACACACCAAAAACAACCCCCTGCAAAATATGCTTTCTTAAGATTCTTGATCATAGAAGAAATAAATCTCA
>JACOZM010000019.1 GCA_016181345.1 Candidatus Woesearchaeota archaeon | reverse complement strand
TGGGAAGAGTTAGAAGAGCGATTCAGCATTAAAATAAACATTGAGAAAGAAATAAAAGAGATGATCTCAAAAAAGAAATTTTATACTGATATGCTGGATTTTGCTCGTTCTTTTCGGCAGAGGTATAAAGTAGCAACGTATTCCAATTATAATAAAGTTTATTGGGACTTGATTATCAAGAAGATTGATTTGTCCCAATATTTTGATATCATTCTTGTTTCGTATATGGTAAAGGCCAGAAAAACAGAAAAAGAAGGATTTGAATATTTAATCAAAAAAATAGGAGCTAAGCCTAAAGAAATTGTTTTTCTAGATGACTCTGAGAAAAATCTGCTAGCGGCGGCTAAATTAGGGATAAATACAATCTTATTTAAGAATAAAGAACAGCTTATTCGAGAGTTGAAGAAATTAGAAGTTGACGTTTCTGCGATCGATAAGAAAAGTCTTTAAATAAGTATTCTTTATCTTTTATTTATGTCTGAGATTACTGAAGGTATTATCAAAAAATATCAGTTAGATAAAAAAACATGGACGCATAAGGGGTTGCATGCAGTCCTGCACTACTTCTTTCCCGTTGGTGAAGAAGCAGTTCGGCCGCTGTTTGATTTCTTCGGAGATACTTACGAATGTACAATCTTTTTTATCCATGATAACTATATGGATTGGTACTGGCATACGGAAAGTATGGACAGGCTGAGAAAGAAGTTTGTAGAAAAAGTTAATGTAAATCGAGATTATCTACAGAAATTGTTGAGGGAATGGCATCGGCGGATAGAAAGATTCAATGAAGTGATGAGAAAGATCGACCATATTAAACTGTCAGAACTTTCAAATCATCAGTTGCTGTCATGGTATGATCGATGGTATAAGACGTACATTGCTGAATATGGAATTGCCATAGGAATCCAAGATGGATTTTCCATGCGGGCAGAAGTGTTTCTTATCCCTGAACTGAAAGATATTTTAGCCAGGAAGGGAAGAATGACGATTGATGAAGACATATTGCTCCTCTTAAGTCCGGTTAAGGAATCGTTTATCACTCAAGAGATAAGAGATCGGATAGTCATTAGGATTAAACAGGATTTAGGCAAGGATATTACTAAGGACTTACAGCAGCATATTCAGAAATATCATTGGCTGCAGAACAATTATGCTCGAGATGTTTGTTTAGATGAAGATTTTTTTTCAAGACAGTTGGAGGAGATAAAAAATCCCCAGCAAGAGCACAATAAAATAAATACTGAATCAACTAATATTAAAGAAAAAAAGAAAGATCTTGTTCGGGAGTTAAGATTAGACCAAAAGACGAAGAACCTGATCAAGATTACTGAAACTTTCGCGTATATGCAAGATGAACGAAAAAAATATGTTTTGCTGGCTACGCATTATGAACGGATGTTTATCGAAGAAATAGGGAGAAGAGTTGGGTTGAATTTAGGAGAGATGGAATATACTCATTATTATGAAATGAAAAATATTTTACTTGGAAACTTAAGCCCTGCTAACGTACGAAAAGCAGGAAAAGAACGACAGAAGTTTTGCTGTGTTATCTTTGATATGAAAGGATATGATGTGATAAAAGGAAAAGACGCAGAAAAACTCTTTGATGGATTATTTAAAAGTGATTCAGTTGATGTTCAAGAACTCAAAGGAATTGTTGCTTCTCCAGGAAAAGTTCAAGGAAGAGTTAAAATTGTACGCAAGACGCATGATTTGATCAATGTTAAATCAGGAGATATTATCGTTGCTTCCATGACTCGGCCAGAGATGATCGTAGCA
The DNA here is from genome assembly GCA_016181345.1 of Candidatus Woesearchaeota archaeon. Lineage (GTDB taxonomy): Archaea > Nanobdellota > Nanobdellia > Woesearchaeales > GW2011-AR9 > JACOZM01. The sequence continues at coordinate 1,225 of JACOZM010000019.1, read as the reverse complement.
ATGAAAAAGGCAAAAGCCATTGTTACGGATGAAGGTGGAGTAACATCTCATGCAGCTGTTGTTTCTCGCGAATTGGGAATACCTTGCATTATTGGGACGAAGATAGCGACTAAAGTGTTTAAGGATGGAGATATTGTTGAAGTCGATGCAGTGAAAGGAATAGTACGAGTAGTGAAAAAGAATTGAACCTTAAATTAGTTAAACAAATACAAAAGAAGTTAAAAAAAAGAAGAAAAGGAATTTACTTACGCTCTTCAGAAATAGCTTGAAGATTATATCTTAAGAGTTTTAAACCGTCTAAAGTATAGGAAACTTCTCGGTGCCCTTGTAAAAATGGCCTTCCAACCATCTCTAAGCGAGGATTGTTATCAGTAACAGCACCAAGTGTTTCTCCTCCTATAAACATTCCCATAGCATAATGTCCAGGGAAGATAGCTTCATTAAAATTCGCCCGTCCGTCTACATCAACTCTAACGGTCCCAAACAAAGCAGCATCTAATGAATCAATCAATGGAGCGTGAGTGACTTGAAGATGAAAAGCCGTTGCTCCTTTTCGAACTTCGGGTAAAAGTTCTTCAATTGCTCTAATTCGGTTATCCACTAAAGCGTAAGCTACTCGAGAAGCAACAGGACGAGAAATTTCCGCTCCTTCTTGTGGCGTCCAGAAATGTTGTAGCATTCCTTTAACATAATCATCAGCTTCAGGAAGAGTTGGCTTATAACCAGGAAGTTCTGGATGTTGGAAATCCATACCATTAGCTAAACCTATACGATTATCTTCGGGTTTCCAGATAATAGTGCTTTTTCCTTCTTTCCCATCTGGATCGTATCCTGCTCCGGCTAATAGATGCTGAGCTGTCATGGTTGTTCGAACTAAATCAGAACGGTCAACAATAACAATATCAGCTTCTTTTGTGAAGTCTGGAAACGCTTGGAAAAACAACCGCGCTACCATATCAGCGGATGAAATTATGTGCTGAGCAGTCGTCTCATTTAAGAGTCGCGATATGGCTGGGGAACCATCTCGTTTCCTCCATCTCTGTGTTCCCTCGTGAGCAACAACTATGGTTGGTGCTGCCTCAATAATTTCACCTCTCATAAAGCTATTTTAGCAAAAACTCTTCTTCTGACAACTACTATAGGTCCAGATTAATCTAGAAAAATTCGACGGTCTTTGATCGGGGAGTCGCAAACTCTTTCCACTTTTTCCAAGCGGTATCTATAT
>JACOZM010000018.1 GCA_016181345.1 Candidatus Woesearchaeota archaeon | reverse complement strand
AAAAGTTTTGACGATGTCCCGCGCTTCAATCACGAGGCCTCCTGCAATCCTTCGCGAATTTTCATTCCGGCAATCCTTCTGGTGTTGTAGCTGAAAAAAATGGAATAGTGATTTATCATGCTGGAGATACGGGATATCATTCTGCTTTGTTTAAGGATATTTGTAAATTGTATCATCCGCAAATTGCTTTGTTGCCGATAGGTGGAACTTTTACAATGGACATTTACGGAGCGGCTTTGGCTGTGGAAGATTTAGGTGTTAGTAAGGTCATTCCGATGCATTACAATACTTTTCCGTTAATCAATGCAGATGTGGAGAAGTTTAAAGAATTGGTTAAAGTTGAAGTTGTGGTGATGAAAGTAGGGGAAGAATGGGAAGTTTGACCTAGGTGTCTACAAAAATAGGAATGTTTATAAATGTAGACACCCTTAAGATATTATGTTTATAGAAATTAGGGAGAGTGGAAACAGTAAAAAGTATTATTTAGTGTATTCTTATCGAGAAAAGGACCACATAAAAAGAGCTTCGATTTACCTTGGCTCTAATCTCAAGCCAAAAGAATTATTAGAATTAAGAAAAAAAGCGGAGCGATTTATCTTAGAAAAGGTCAAGGAAAAAAATATTTTAAATTTTGAGCTGAGCAAAGAAGAAATTGCGTGGTTTAAACAATATGAAAAAAAGATTGAAATTAGCCATTTACAAGTTCAAGAATGGAAAATATTTACGGAAGAATTTACTTATAACACTAATGCAATAGAGGGTTCAACCTTAGCTTTTTCTGAAGTAAAAGATTTGTTAGACCAGAAAGAGAAGCCAGAAAATCATGACGATCTGGAAGCTTTAAATGTAGCCAAAGCAGTCGAATTCATCAAGGTTAGCCGAGAAAAAATTTCTGTATCCCTTTTTCTGAAAATTCATTTTCTTTGTTTTAAAGGCACTAAAACATTTGCCGGCAAGCTCAGGGAAGTAGAAGTAGTTATTAAGGATAGCCAGGGGAATATTGTTCACCAAGGGGCTCCATTTAGTGAAGTGAAAAAGTTATTGAAACACCTTTGTCTGTGGTATGAGAAACATAAGCAAAAATACCCGCCGTTGTTATTGGCGGCAGTGATGCACAATGAATTTGAGAAAATTCATCCGTTCCAAGACGGAAATGGGCGGGTGGGAAGATTACTCTTAAATTATGTGTTACTTCAGCACAATTATCCTCCTTTGAATATCAAGCTGAAAGATAGGTCTGGATATTATCATTGTTTGCAAAAATATGATCTTAAGGGCGATATTAAGTCAACCTTAAGGTTTCTCATTAAAAGTTATAAAAAGCCTTAGGTGTCTACGTTTTTAGATTGTAGACACCTTTAATTAATATCAAGAAATTCCGATTTTAAAAGATTTTGAAGAATAGAATAATTCAGGTTAAATTTATTAAATATCGTTCTTTTAGACTGAATTAAACCATGAAAGCACTCTCTAAATCAGACTATACTACTGGAATGGAATGTCCAGGCCATCTGTGGATGAAGTACTATGATAAAGAAAGTATTCCTGCATTTAATCAAGGAGTTTTAAAGAGGAAAGATTGCGAGGTTGTGAAAAAATGCTGAAAAAAGACTGGTCATTGCCGTATAAAGAAGTTTCAGATAAAGCACTTGCCAAAATGAGTGATAGTGAAAAGATTCTTGAACTCCGAAGAGCGTTTAACTTCTTAAGAAAGAATTATGTGCCTCCTAAAAAAGAAGATTTAGATGAAGATGGTTGTTTCTTTAAGGCACTGCGACCTCCTTTCAATAAAGGAACTATTGAACGACTGGAATGGAATCATTATGTATACGTTTATTTTACAGATATTGTACAGAGGCTTATCATAAAAGACTCAGAACTTAAAGATGTGAGGAAGACTAAGAGGTTGTGAATGAGTAAAGAAGAACTAATCCAGAAACTAGTAACTATTAACGATAAACATACATTTATGATTTAGAGGATTAATTATGAATAAGCAAATCATAACAAGATTAACCAAGAATTTTGAAGATTATGCACATACAAAGGAGGGTATAGAATTCTGGTTTGCAAGAGAGCTTCAAAAATTATTGGGATATGTAGATTGGAGAAAATTTTTAGGAGTTATTGAAAAGGCGAAAGAATCCTGTAAAAATTCTGGAGTTAATGTAGAAGACCATTTTGTCGGCTCCGACAAAATGGTGTCGTTAGGATCAGGTAGTGAAAGAGAGATAGAAGACATAATCTTAACAAGATATGCCTGTTATCTTATAGCACAGAATGGTGATCCACGAAAGGAGGAAATCGCTTTTGCACAGAGTTATTTTGCTATACAAACTAGAAAACAAGAATTAATTGAAGAAAGAATTGCTTTAAAAGAAAGTTGCTCTCGTTTTAAACTTGGAATATTTCAAAAAGGTAAACCATGAAAGCTCTCTCTAAATCAGATTATGTTCTAGGTCTAGAATGTCCTGGTCATTTGTGGATGAAATACCATGATAAAGAAAACATTCCTCCGCATCCAGCAGGAGTCTTAAAGAGATTTGAGCAAGGGAAGATTGTCGGGAAGTTGGCTAAGAAACTCTTTCCCGAAGGGATTGATATTCCTGATAAAGATTATTTAGAGAACATCAAAAAAAGTAAAGAATTATTGCAGAAGAGAAAAATCCTCTTCGAAGCTGCCGTAACAACAGATCATCTGTACGGAAGAGCTGACATTCTTGTTCCAGCGGGAAAAGATGAATGGGATATTATTGAAGTTAAAAGCAGTTCTAAAGTTGATAAAAATAAACATTATCACGATTTGTCTTTTCAGCGGTATGTTTATGAAAAAGCAGGATTGAAGATCAGGAAATGTTTCTTGATGCACCTCAATAAAGAATATGTTCGAAATGGAGAAGTTGATGTTAAAAAATTGTTTGTTCAAGAAGACTTAACCTCAGAAATTGATAAAGTGATGGCAGAAGTGCCAAAGAATATTAAGTTCTTGTTGGAAATTGTTAATTCTAAACGCTTTCCTAAT
>JACOZM010000017.1 GCA_016181345.1 Candidatus Woesearchaeota archaeon | reverse complement strand
ATTACAATGATGAATAAAAATAAATAAGATTAATTATAAGCCAAAATTAAGCACTAGGCTCTTCAGAAGCTTCTTCTTGTCCTGCTTCTGGAGAAAGACTTTCCTGAGATTGGCTTTGTGCAGCACTATTATCAGCAATTGGTGAAGTTTTCACTTTTTCCACTTTAGCATATTGCTCAGAATCTTCTCCTGCTTGGCTCATATCCTTAAGGGATAATGATCGGACTGACAATTCCCGTAAAGGATAAATCTTTGACAATTTTTTCTTTAAAGGATATTGAATTTTTTGCAAGACTAGGCCGTTGATGAGCATATTGAACGTCATCTGTGACGCTTCTTCTTTTAGCCCTTCTTTCATCAGAAGACTAATCTTCGCTCGGATAGACCGTTTAGTCTGATTTAAGGTTACCATTAAGGTCTTAACGATAACTTCCTTATTATCTTTTGTTTTTAAAACAACATAATCGTCTTTTCGGTCAATATTTTTTCTCACTACCCGTTTCACATAAGCGGGAGATAGATGATAACCGACAGCTGCTGTCATTAATTTATTATTTTGAACATGAGTAACTTTAAAACTGATATTCACATTTTGGTCTTTAACATTTCCAGTTAATTCCTTGAGATTGATCTTCATTACTCTTCCTACAGCTTCACTTGCAGTGGAGAGGTAACTCTCCCCCATATCTTTTAATCCAAATATTTTAGGAGCAATAATAGTGAACCAACTTTTCTTCTTATCCTTAATTCTACTTACTTTTTTTTGTTCTTCGTTTGCCAACGTAAACTTACCTCCACTGAACTATACCAAAGGCACTAAATATTCGAACTGATTTATAGTGCCTTTGTATATATAAAAGCAAGGATCATGTTCGAAAATTTCTTGCTTTTAGTATATAATACGTTTAATGGAGTTCTAAATTTGTCGGCTATTTATAAATATTATCCTTAAAATCATCTGGTTTTATGAGCATGCGAAAAGGACAGACGTAGAATAGGTGAAATCCCCCCATAATAAAGACTCTAAAACCCTATCCTATATAAAACAAAAAATCTTAACAACTTTTAAATATATAGAACATATTCTTTAGCAAATGACTGATATTAAGATTTATATTACTCCAACAAGTCCGCAGTGTAAAGACTTGAAAGTTTGGTTAAAAAAGAAGAAATTATCCTTTGCCGAGCACGACTTGATAGAAAGCGATAAAGCCCGAGATGAAGTTCTAGAAAAGTCTGGACAATTATCCACTCCTGTTATCGATATTGATGGAAAGATTGTTGTCGGCTTTAATGAAGCTGCTTTAACAGAAATCATTGAGAATGTCCCAAAAAGCTCATAAAAACCTTCTAGTATACGAATTTTCTAATACAACTAAAACCAATATTTTACTAAACTTTATCCTACAAAATCACTTCACTAAACTAATGCTCTTAAAAGAACTTAAAACATATTCATAATCCATTTCTACAGAGAATGTCGTTTCATACGATGAAATCTGATCTAAAACAGTATTGCATATCAATAATGCTTCATCAAATGTATTAACATTCCATGTTCTTGAATCTGGGCCTTTAAATTTACAATAAACTTCTGAACTTCCTAACTTGGCCGAGCGAACGTAAATCGATTTTACTCGACCTTTCCCTTTATTCTTCACCGTAAGACGTAATTCTACTTCCGCCCCGCTTCCCGGGCTGACAACCTGCTCCATTTTAGTAACCGCTAAAGGTGCTCCTTGTCCGGTATAGCTTTTCTGAGGATCAACTTTACATCCTGAATCATAAACATCATACAAGTTTGGATTAATACAGATAGTATCTAAAAAAAGAACTTCTGAAGCATAACTCGCTTTGGCAAAAAAACCTAGTTCTTGACGTTCAGAATTTTCAAACAACCGTCCTGAATGAGCAGAAAATTCCAAGATAGACCTTTCCCCAACAGGATTTGTCGGACTTCTGCCTAACAAATAGCCATCTCCCATAGAACCTTCCGGCCTTTTTTCCATCTCCTCATCCGTCAATTGAAGGTAACGTGAATCTAAATCTCCAGCCATTGCAACCGAGACTTCTTTAATATCATACCCTAACTGGTTGTCTAGTTCGACTGCAATCTTAAAATCAGAATCTTCATAGATCTCTTTCGGCGGAGTATTTTGAAAGAAACTGAGTTTGACATCTTTCACTCCCTCTTTAAAATATTGAATAGGCTCTGGTTGGACAGAAGAACCACAGCTCGACAGGAATAGTGTTAAAACTAGAAGAACAGTTAAAGGTAGTAAGCTCCGATTCATTTCTCTTTTTTTAGATAAGTCCATTGCTTTCACACCTTTTTATTCAATTTCTGAGCATCTAGATTTAGATCAAAATAGCCCTTCATCTTAACTCTGTTTGATCAAGCTTTCTTGAGTTATCAATGTAAACCCTTTCTTAGCTTCAACTTGATAATCATATTTTAATGTAGCCTCAAATTCGCGGGCAGTCCATTCCTGGCTCCTTAAAATATTTGCGAGGCGTAAATCCAGGAAGGTCAATAAAATATCCTTGCACCTGCACAATTTTTCCCCTACCTATATTCTTGATGTACGATCGTAATAAAATCGGCTTTTTCATGAAGCCTTCTCCACCTTCAGCAGAGCTTTCTAAACCTTCACGATATTCGATGACAATATCATCTCCGCCATGGCCTAGATCAAAATAAATCCCTGCGAATTCCGCTGGAACTTGAGATTGTGCAATCTTAACTACTTTGCTGATCTCTTCATTTCTCAACCGTTCCTTTTCTTTTTGTGTTAAGACATCTCCGTTGATGAACGCCCTCTGCAGCCTTGATTTCGTCTCTAGATTTAACAGATCAGCTTGGAATGTCATCGTATACCTTCCTTCCTGCAATGGCTCTTCAGGAGTGCAAAGATAAAAAGTAGAATACGTCTCTCCTTCAACAACATCATTTCCATAGCTTCCATCTATCCTGCCTAAGACTTCAGTTCCATCCTGGCCTTTAAATGAACATGAAGGATTGATGGTTATGCTTAATCCTCTTGGATTCGTCAATTTAAATTCAACAGGAAATGGAGAGGGATCAGAAAATAATTGAGGAAAAGATTCTTCGTGAAAGACTATTTCTGCAGCCGTAGGGATTGTTATTGTCCGGTCAATTGTTCCTCCAGCTAATAACGTCATGCTTTTTCGTCGTTCCTGCTCTTCATAAAAGCAGTTGTCAAATTCCGGAGTTTCTGGCTCATAACCTTCCACATCTTCACAAAACTTCTCGATCTCATATTTCAGCTGTTTTTCTTTTACACATCCTTCTACATCTTGAATCTCTCCTGAAAAAATACATTCCATTCGGACTAAAAACGGATTTCTTCCTTCCGGCAATTTTTCCCGAAGATTCTGCTGAGCTTCTTCTAACTCTGCAGCTCCCGGAATAACCGACGTATTATATCCTAAATTTGGCACCGCTGGAGCGATAAAAACAAAAACAAGATATAATATTCCAACAATTTTCAGAATTTCAATGATCTTATTCCATGCTGGACTATCCGTAACTTCTTCTGGTAACGTAAATAATCCAAGTAAAGCCCACCACGGCATCCATAAGATTAAGTTCTCCATCAACGGAGTTAAAGACAAATTTAACTGTTGAACTAAAAAAGGGATCATGCCTAGATCTAAAAACAGAAAGATAGCCGGAACAAAACCGACTAATTCAGGAACAACACCTTTTCCTTTGGTAAATACAGCAAATAACAGAGTTACACTGGCAATGATAGCAATGAAATAAAATAAAAAACTCGGATCATAATTAGCCTTAAAAAGAAAATACCAGACGCTAAAATAGATCATCGGTAAAAATATGCCTAATTTTAATTTCGCATCTCCTGGACCTAGTCTTTGCGCTAAAGCATATCCTGAAATGACAAACAGCATGATCGAAAGCAGCAATCCTGCTCCAGAAGGACCTTGAAAAAGACTGAATTTGATTAATCCCCCTATAATTAAAACAACCGCCGGTATTTTCATCCCTGCTGCTGCCGTAGCTGCTGTTCCTACAGCAACTGCTTTAACTGCAGCAGGAGTCTTGCTTAACGTCGGCATCATCGTCGGACTAGCACCCGAACTAGTCATGTTCTGCCGAGCTGCTCGACTGGTTCCAGATTTTATCTTGTCCCAAATCCCCATGATGATAACGGATGAACAGCACTACGATCTTTCGATGATTGATATTAAATCGGATATAACAAGATTAATATCAGATCGTATATAGCTTTGAAATAGTCCTTCCACCTCTTTTTTTAAACATCAATCTAGCAAATATTTGCTTTAACTCGAACTCTACTTTAAACGAATGAATCTTCTAAGCTATAAAAACCTTACTCTTAAGAACGACGGAGAAAATACCCTATTAGAATAAATGATTATTCAATTACAATAAATAATTATTAAAAATCATCAAGAAAAATTCATTGATGAGAAGATAAGACCTAAAATGGGAGGAATAAAAAAAATCAATTCACTAAATCAACTCTCAATTCTCGGACTTCAATCGTCTTTTTCGGTTTGATTTTGACTGAATTTGTTCCTTGAACGATATCATCGCTTAAATCCAACGACAAGGAAGCTTCCCGAGTGTCAAAATGATTCTGATATCCGTTTAAGACAATTTCTCCAAACTTTGTATCAGTTACGTCAACAAAATTCATCGTCAAACGGATTCTTCTTTTCTTGTCTTGAACTTCTTGATAATCTTCATGTGATAAATCAAAGTAATACGTCGGATACTCGACATCTTTTAATTCTGAAGCTACAACAAGATGAGAAAGTAAATACGCTCCACGTTCCGTGCTAAAGCTAATTTTATTTTCTCCTCGACTGACTAAATCTGGAGAAACTTCGATAGGCACAAAAGCCAAATCGCAATCAGGAAGAGCATTATATAACTCATTCCCATTTAAGACAATTCTTAACGGTCCTACCTCGCCGTATTTACAATCCGGCTGGAAACGTAGAACAACTCGTTCTAAGTTGCTTAATTCTGTTTCTGAAACTAAAAATGTCTGGAGCGACGTTCTTGATTCAATATCCGTAACATCAGCGACAAGCTTAACATTATTCAATGAAAGTCGATGAGTTGCCCAGAACAAGATCCCAACAGAAGACATCCTAAAAACAAGCTCATTGTTCTCTTTCAATAATCCCGAAGGTAACGTGATTGGAGCTGGATTTCCCACTCCTAATTCACCATTAAAGATATTTTCCCCATTAAGAGAAATCATCGTCCTTCCTGATGAGTCGAGAACTTCAAATACTAACAAAACATTATCAGTTAGAGATAAGTCATCTAAGCTGAATTTAAAACTCCCCATCTCTTCAGAAAATGAACTCTTTCGAGAAAAAAGGCTTGACTTCTCTGCTAAGATTTTTGACTCTGTTTTGGTCATAATATTGACAACTGGCAGAGGATGCTCAATTTCACGCTGAGACAGATAGTCTATCCTTCCCGGATTTTTCTTTAAGAGATTGA
>JACOZM010000016.1 GCA_016181345.1 Candidatus Woesearchaeota archaeon | reverse complement strand
TTCTAACATCTCGTCCGTTAATCCCGTCCCTAATTTACAGACAGTCAAAAATTCATCTCTATCATCATCATAACACGCACACAATAATGCACCATAACTTCCGCTTCTCCGTCCTTTACCAAAGTACGCTCCAACAATCACTAGATCTAACGTATCAGTCATCTCTTCTACATAATCCTTTTTCCATTTAATCCAGTTCCATCCCCGGCTTCCTGCGAGATATTCTCCTTGATGCGACTTGATGATCACACCTTCAAATTTTTCTTTCAGCATCTTCTGAAAAAAATCATTCACTTCCTCAATATCGTCAGTAATAATCTTTTCAGTTAAAGTTAAATTCTTCCCTTTTTGGACAATCTTCCTGAGCTCTTCTGAGCGTTGAAGATAATTTTCACCCATCACTGACTTTCCATTCAGATAAAGCAAGTCAAAACACTTCAGCCGAACGGGAATCTTCTTGATATATTCTTCAACATCATACTTCCTTCTTCTCTGCATTAACGTTTGGAATGGAAGATGATTTCCTTCAGAATCGATTGCTAGAACTTCACCTTCTAAGATAAATTCCTTGGCTTTTATCCCTTGTTGAAGATGCTCAACTAAATCGGGAAACTGATCGGTAATATTCTCCAGTCTTCTGGAGAAAAGAGTAATGTTTCCTTTGGAATCCTTATGTGCTTGAATTCTTTCCCCGTCATACTTGGCTTCAACAGTTAAGTTTCCATGTATCTTTTCAGATACTTCCTCTAACTCTTGAACCCGCTGAGCTAACATCATTTTGATCGGACGGCCTACCTTTACCTCTATTTTTTCAAGCCCCTTAAGCCCCTTTTTACCGATAACATCAGCGATTTCTCCAACATCTGGGCAGAGATTATACGCTTGCTCCAAAATATCCTTATTCTTCTTTTCTCCTGTAAAAGCTATCGCTAAAGAATCTAGAACCGTCATTTCTGCCACTCCCATCCTCAATGTTCCTAAGACGATACGGCAAACATACTTCGCACCAAGTGAAGAAGTTTTCTGAAGCAATGAAATCAGGATATTGCTTTTCTGATCCTGGCTTCCTGTTCCAGTAACTTGAGATATTTTTTCTAATTTTTCAAATAATTCATGGATTGTTAGCCGGCCTACTGGAACGAGAGTTCTTGGCTTTTTTTGCAAAACTTTTTCTGCTGCTAGGCCAACATCACCTAGATCCTGCATCAACTTATTGACCTTAGCTATTTCTATTCCTGAAGCAGACGCTAATGATTTGAGCACAGATTTGTCTGCCATTCCTAAAACAATAGAATCATACTCCGGAGATATTCTTCCCAAAGTCAAGTAGGTAACTATTTTAAGATCGTCTTTTGAAACTTTTTTAAAAAAATCAGCTAAGATTTCCCTTATTTCGTTTCCTGACGATGTTTTTTCTAACTGTTCATAAATATGAACTAATTCTTCAAAATCCATAGGATAAAGAAGAACGAGTTATTATTTAAAGATTTGGTCAAATATTTTGAACCAATCTTTTTGTTAAGGTTGAGTAACAACCTTCCTTTCACTTCCAACTGCAATCAGGCTTTAATTTTCCTAAATATCTTAAAGCATTTTCCAAAGCAGTAAAAAATCTTTTTTTGCTTCCATCATCTTCACTTCTGCTCTCCCCGATCATCGCATGCCAGGAAACCGTTCCAAGATTAAAAGTAATACGATCACCTTCACCAATAATTCCGTCTCCTGAAAAATTCCTATTCCTATCCACCGTCCCTTTATTATCTAAATGGTTATTATCTCCTAAAGAGATTTCATCAACATATTGAAAAAATCTTTTTCCGTTTGTTAATTCATACCTTCCTTCCCCACCACCCTTCCCGCATTGCTTAATTTTTTGCGCTAAAACGATTAACCCCTCGTCTATTTTCTGATCTAAAGTTAAAGAAATCGTAGGTGGAACTTCAGAACTAGGCTGGACTAGAGGAGCCTGAGCATAACTGCTCGAAACGAAAGCCAAATACCCTGCTAAACATAAGGCGGAATATCTCATAAACAAGAAAAAAAGACTATTATTTTAAAATCTACCTTTTCTCACCTATCAGAATCAAACTATCGGAATCTAAAAATTCACGAAAACATCCAGAATAACAAAAACATTTAAATATTAAACTACTTAATAATAGTAAATGCGTCTATCCATTATCGTTCTGTTAAGTATAGTAACAATCCTCATTTTCTCATTAGGTGTAGTTTCAGTAGCTGAAAAACAGATTCCAAGCAGTTTTATGAGTGGAAAAGAACTTAGCTCTCCCAATGACTGGATTAAAGAAGAAGAGATTAAAGTATTTAACAACCGAGTAACAATTTACGTTAACGATCCTACTTGGGCTAGTTTTACTAACACAAACTCTATGGACCCTTTTATTGACGAAACCAGCAACGCTATCCAAATTAGTCCTAAAAGTCCAGAGATGATCAAGGTAGGCGACGTCATTTCTTATCGTTCATCATACGGAACAATTATCCACCGCGTCATTGAAGTAAATGAAGATAAAGAAGGGGTTTATTTTAAGGTAAAAGGAGATAATAATGCTTATCCTGATTCTCAAAAAGTACGATTTGATGAGATTATCGGCGTCGTTGTAGCTGTTGTATACTAACTCAAACAGTATACATACGGGCTAAAAACAGCTTTTCAAACTTCTCAAAGGGCTTAAACTCATAAAATGAAGAAGAAAGTTTATAAAGTGGACATTTATCCTGCCGAATAGAGAGTATCCTATTATCGGAGGAAAACAATATGGAAAGATCGGAGAGAAGCGGCCCAAGAGACGGGCAACGAAGAAGTTTCGGAAGAGACGGCGGACAAGGAGGTAGAGGTGGAGGATTTAACCGAGGCGGTCCACGAAGAGACTTTGATGGTCCACGAGAAATGCATAAAGCAACTTGCTCTGAGTGTGGTCAAGAATGTGAAGTACCATTCAAACCAACCGAAGGGAAGCCAGTTTATTGCAGAGAATGCTACAGAAACAAAAGAAGCTTCTAATTTCTTGGTAATAT
>JACOZM010000096.1 GCA_016181345.1 Candidatus Woesearchaeota archaeon | reverse complement strand
TGCCTTAGCTGGAAATACTATCACGATAGAAGTCCCGGCATCGGGATCACTTCCCTCAGAGAAAGAAGGCTATGGTGGATTTAGATTTGCATACTGGCAGTGTTACGATAAAGCAGAACAGAAACAAGGAGGAGAAACATCCTGTAAATCATCAGAAGTATGGCAGCAATATGCACAGGAATTCTGCCAAGGCCATTGCTATGAAGATTTGAGTAAATGTGGTGTTAATTCCTTCAGCGTATCAAGGGATTGTTCTACTAGTTTAAATCAAGAAAATCCCATCACTCCTTCTGAAACAGATAGAAATAAAGATATCAGAAAAGAAGAACAGAAAGAAGATATAGGAGACAGAGATATAAGGGAGGAAGAAGAAAAAGAAGTAAAAGAGGAAACGAATAGTCTATCTATCTGTACCAACAGCTGCTCAAGTGATGGAAAATGTTATCCGTTTGGTTATCGAAAAGCAGGAACGTTCTGCTTTGACGACGGCAGTTTCAAGGACCAGTTGAAGAGTGATGAATCTTGTGAAAATAATTTCGAATGTTCCTCAAACCTATGTATCGACAGTACATGTGTCAGCCAAGGATTCCTAAAAAAGATCATCGAATTGTTTAAAGCTTTTTTTTACTCCTAAACATTTTTTATCAAGTATTATTTTAATATCAAGTGATTTCTCGCTCTTTCTATTGCCTATCCCATTGCTTATTTTCTACCGCCATAATCATTTTAAATCCTCCCTGCACTAAGCCAAACATGAGCCTGACAAAAATCCTATTATTAGACGATAAAGATACTGCTATATTAGCAGATAAGCTGGCCGGATTATTGACGGGATTGCAAATTCCCGAGTTACGGACAGAGAGAGGTAATGTCGCTGACCCTAGACTTCTTACAACATTTCGAAATTCGCAATACGATTTAGTTCTAGTTCCTGCTGTAGTAGATATAGAAGGAAGTATTGATCTTCAGCAGATCAGAGAACGCCATCCCGGATTAATCGCAGGATACGGTCTAACTCCATCTTCAACAAGCCGATACGATGGATTCTTAGACACTCCAGAATTAATGAGAAGTGAAAACAGAAGTGTTTATCTTAAAGAGTGGCTTGATTCACTCCGCCCTCGCTATCTTAATTGATGACTACTGCCAGACCTCTGCTCTTTTTAATGAGCCTATTTTTTCTTCAAATCAATAGTTTTCTTTGAATCAATATTATCTTTCTCAAACCCCAACGCACAAGAATTGATACAAAACCTTTTCTTCCCACTCGGACCATCATCAAACATGTGACCTAGATGCCCTTTACATTTCTTGCAGAGGACTTCCACTCGATGTATTCCTAAACTATGGTCTTCCTTTAACTCAACATTTTTTGCTTCCGTAAAACTTGGCCATCCTGTACCAGAATCAAATTTTGCTTCAGAAGAAAAGAGATCAGCTCCGCATTGAGCGCATTGATAATTACCTTGTTCCTTGTTGTACAAAAATTTCCCAGTAAATGGAGCTTCCGTTCCTTTTTCTAATAAGACTCGTTTTTGTTCCGGAGTTAATTGTGGTTTTGTCTTCTCTTTTTTTTTCATGTTCATCAAACCTATTTTTTGTCAATGATTTTTCTGCCGCTTCTGACCGCTTCTGACCTTTACTCCTTGCAGAGAAAAATGAGTCCGAACTCCTTTCAGTTTCTTCAGAGCAGCATCCATTGTTGAAGATTCTTTTCCTTGCTTTTTAGCTAAAACATGAAGATCAATAAACCCAACGACATCTATCTTAGACTCCTCTTTTAAAGTATCTAAAAATTTCTTCTCTTCAGGAAAAGGATTTTCTGATGCCATCTTTTTAACTAGAGCAGCATCAAACAACTTTCCTGTCCATAACGGCCCCATCCATTCCCATCCTTGCTCGAGATTATACACTGATGTCTTAAATTCAAGAGTATTAGGATTCAGCAAAAAGAACTGATGCTGATGTAAGATTGCATCGCATTTCTCTTTGCCTTTCTCACTCCGAAAATAAACTCTGAAATAATGATCTTTATGGTATGCTAAGATAGGAATTAACGCTTTATCAAACTGAATTCCTTGGAGCTGAACTTTCCGAATCAAGATACGTAATCCAACTTCATGCATTAAATAACTACGAACATTCCTTGCCCAGTACTTTCGCATTGTCACTTTCGGATACGTTCCCGTAAGGGCTGCCGTATCGGTTGCCGTGACAGCTAATATTCCATCACGTTTTATTTTATTGACAGCTGCGCTTAAGAACGGATTAGGTGTTCCAAATGGATCAATATCAATGTAATCAAAATAGCCGCTGAAATCTGAAGTTTGTTGTGTGAGTAAGAATAATTCTGCTTCCTGAGTCTTTATCACGATTTTAGATTTAGTTTCTTTAGCCTCAATCTTATTTAATTGTAAATTCTCTTGAAAAACGTGGACAAAATTCTCTTTTTTATCGTTCACAAATAATTTCTTGATCTTTCCTTTCTTCAATTCTTTAAGAAAACGTATTGCTCGTATTCCCGAGCCGGCTAACGGGTCAGCAATATCCATCTCTTGATTAGAAACACAATTCAACAGTAGAACGGCAATATTTCGGTGAGAAGCCATGACAGGATTATAAAAAACCTCCATCTTCTTATGGACAGCTCCTTGAGGCAATTCTCCTTGAATAACAACACTATGTTCAGTGATCATAAAATGAAGAAAACTGTTCAGAAATAAAAATCTATCTCAATTAAAGGAATGAAACACTCAAATGAAAAGTAATTAAAAAAGCAAAAAAAACAAAGAACCTCTACTTTACCACAACTGAAACATAAAACGTCTGAGCTTCTGAAATCCTCACTAACCTGTCTAGCTCCCAAACAACAGAAAACGCTTCTCTTCTCTGCTTAGTAATTCCTTTTTCTTTAGTAACTGGTGCCATTCTTTCTCTTAGCTCAGCAGTGAACTTTTCTGGATCTTCTAGTTTTAGTTTTAGATCCATCAATCCAGACGCCTGATCGGCAAAATACACGCTAGCTTTATGAAGGTCTGTGCTAGACCCTTTTCCGCGATTCACCAAGAGCCAGATAATCCCAATGCATTAACGGAGTGTTATTGACACCAAAATCAAATTGGTGTTCTTTCCTAAACCTTAACTTATCTAGTTCTTGCTGGCACTCAGCAATAAAATCTAAATACGCAACTGCTCCTCTCCGAGAAGTTACATTAAATTCCCTATTCACAACATTATATAACAAAGCCATTTAACCCTTTTTTCAACTCTATTTTAAAAAAGTATTGGAAGAAAAAAGTAAAAATCCCAACCACACCCCAAGAAAAATAATCACTATCAATCATTAACAGACAAACTATTGTTTTCCTTTAAAACTCTGAAAGAACGCATATCCAGCAGCATAAACATCGTAACTACATCGTCTAGCCGTAGCTCCATATCCCGGCAAACCGCTTAACTCTCCTGCTGTTGTCCATCTGGCTAGAAGAACTTGGAGCAACCCTTTCTTGCCGTCATAATAATACGCTTTATCTAAACTAGCTAACCCGCCTACGACTTCCTTAGAAGAACCACTTTTCCGTTCTTGATAACTAAATTGAAAATTCTTTTTCCCTTCTCGAATATCTCTTTGAGTATCACCTAAATATCCCCTAAAATGCTGCGGGAAGAGCTTATTCATTTTTTCTTCCGGAATATTCACCGGAAAACCATAACGATTGAACGTTGATGAATAGAATACCCCTTTCTCACCAAATTTCTCTACCGCTCCCATATTTTTCGTGCTGGAGTAGAAATCTCACTCCTATCGCCGATGACTGCTCTGTGATTAAGTGAAGCAAAACTAAAAGCTAATTCATACAGTAAAACTCCATATCCTCTTTTCGCAGCAGTACGATACGTCATCATTGCACCGCAAAAAATATCGCTATTGGAATAACCATTCCTAAACTCACAGTATCCTAAAATTGCTGTTTTGAAGATCTTATCCTGCTCATTCGTCAGTAGTTTCGGCATATCAAACATGCCTCCAGTTCCATCAACAGGTTGTTCAGCAGTAATTTCTAAATGATAGGCTTGTCGTTCAGCTAAATGTCGTTTAGCAAACGCCGATTGTCCTTTCCTCACTAATGCTCTACCTTCTTCTCCAAAAGCCCTCGCTTTGGCTCTTGCATCCATCCTAAAAATGTCCTTAACTTTTTCGAGATCAAAAAGAATCAAGGCGCTTCCAGACTGGAGTAAGGCCAAACGAGGATGCATCTCCTCTAAAAGCAAAGCACTTTTTGTGGTCTTAACTCCTTCCATTGTTTTAATGATCTCTTGAATAAGAAGTTCAAAAGAACGGTCAGCAGAGATGGCTTCTTCTAAAACTTGCTGGAGCTCTTTCATTTCCCGAAGAGTTGGATTCTTAACTAAAGATGATAACTTCTCTTCAATCTCCCCGCCTCGAGAAGATAACTTTTTAAGAAAGCCATCATAAATTACTGCCTGACGAAGAAGCTCAGTTATCTTCTGCCCCTCTTGAATCGTTAACCCGGAACCTGCTCTTACAATCGCTTTTCGTAATTTGAAAAATTGCCGTGCAGAATAATATTCTATTCGTTCTTCAGTTCGCAGCCCTTTTTGCAATAATTTTAATAAGCGCTGACATTCCTGAGGAACAGCACTTTCTCCTTTCTTCGCCAGCTTCAGCATGCGTTCTAGTTCTATAAATTCTCTGATGATAAAACGCAGCTCTTTTTTGGCTAAACGAGTGATATTAACCATAGCTTCAAGAAATTGTTATTCTTAATAAAATTATCTTTATACGATGATTTTATTCAGTATCTTTATTCTCTTCACTGGCTTTATTTTTTCTCCATTCGGTTATCATTATCCACTGTTTTCCAGTTCACTTCTTCAAATACGCAATTCTTTTCCCTTCTTCAAATCGTTCAATTGCATACCTTAACATCGTCCTTGGCATTTCTTTATACCATCTCTTCAGAAATCCTTCCAAAATATCTTGATTTCGTTTCCCTACTTCTCGTAACATCCAACCTACTGCCTTATGGATTAAATCTTCCTTATCGTTCAGGAACATCTCAGCAATCTTTAACGTATCTTCAAATTGATTGTTTCGAATAAATGCAAATGTAGAAATAATCGCTATCCTTCGCTCCCATAAATTCTTTGATATAGCCAATTGGTAAAGTATAGCCTTATCCTTATCTAAGAGATAATTTCCTAAAATCTTATCTGCGCTTAAATCGACTAAATCCCAATTATTAACTCGAGAAATATTATCCAAATAAAAAGCAGCGATATCTTTTTTCTCCTCTTCCCGAGCTTTCTTAAACTTTTCAACCAAAATCAATAACCCGCACAGCCTCTCTTCATGAATTTTACTTTCTAAAAGCTCTTTCAGATCAACATCAGACGCTTGAGAATATTTCTTGGCAATTCTCCGAGTATCTGGAACAGTCAGTCCAATAAACACATCTCCCTCGCCGTATTCTCCCTTGCCAGTTTTAAAAAAACGCTGATTAGACTCAGCCCTCTCGTTAGTAGAAAAACGAAGTAATTACACTCTAATTTTCCGAATCATCTTCTTAAGAATATTAACAATTT
>JACOZM010000127.1 GCA_016181345.1 Candidatus Woesearchaeota archaeon | reverse complement strand
AAGCATTTAACAAAAACCGATTTGGATTTATTGTTAGAGAACCAAATTTTGATCGAAAGCCTGCCTTCAAACAGGGAACGCTTCCGGAAAACAAAGAACTTTACATCCGCGTTAACAATGATTCTCACGTCATTTCTTTTGATTCCCAGGATAAGATTAAAACTATTCAACCTATGGATGAAATAAGGATTAGTATAGATAATAGAGAACCATTGAGAATCATTACTTTTTGAAGAACATTATTATCAAAGAATTGATAGTAAAAAAAATTAAAGAGCACACCATTGAAGAATACTATTATTGAAGCAGATTATTGTTTAGAAAAGACCATGTTCAACAGGTAACTATATTTGAAAACAAGACTTTGTATAAAGCCTAAATGAAGAGGATACCTTAACTATTAGTTTCTTTTTTAACAATCTTTTTAAAGTCACTACTCTCCGTTACTCAAATGTCCGGATCAGAACCAGTAAAAGTAACGTTACAGCGAAGAGCACGGCCCAATCTTTCTTCCAATTTAGGCAGAGCTTTGATGGATGACCTTATTGTCTGTATAGAAGAATTGGTCATCAACGAGCATGATGCTGGAGCTCATGATATTGAGGTCATTCTTGATGAGAGCAGAGTTAGTCCTGGAGACAGAAAAGGATTTTTGTCTATTTCTGGTGATGGAACCGGCATGCTTCCCGATAGCACTTTTGGACACGGCCCTAATCTAGAAGATTTTTTTTCCATGGGTGGAAGTGAAAAAGTAGGCAATCCATATACCGATGAAGGAAGACGAAGAGTTGGAAAATTTGGTATCGCTACTGTCGGACTTTTAAGACTAGCCAGACATTATACTCTCGATACGTGGTGTGCTGGCCTCCATAGCCAAGTTGAAGAAGATCTATCGCATGGAACTGACGACACGAGAAGTTTTGAAGGAACAGCTAGAGATTCAATTGATGGCATGCTGCGTGGAACGAAAATAGTCATTGATGATCTCGCTTATTTACGTGAAGGATTACACATTGACACTGAAGAACTTTACCATCGATTAAGCTTAGACATTCCCGCTCATCCCGATCTGGAATTGACTCTTAATGGAAGAATCGTCGAACCGATGGTAAAAGTCCAGGGAACAAGGTATGTCGTTGATTTCAAGGCCGGACGAGCTGGACGAATTTACGGAGATATTTGGGTAGCTGAAGAACCTATAGCTAAAGCAGGAGTCTACGTTAAAGTTAATGGAAGAGCTGTCGGCGGAGGAAAACCTACTCTTTCCGATGAAGGAATTGGTTTAGGAAATAGGGTTTTTGGGGTTATTCATGCCGATGGTTTAGATCAGATTGTTACTTTTGACTGGGGAGGATTTGTCAGAGACGATCCTAGATACAAAGCAGTTGTCGATGGGATCAAAGAGGTCTTACAGCAGACAAGACGAGACTCAGAAATGGAAGCTCGTCTGGTGAGAAGAAGAACTGCTAGAAAAGTATTGGGCCAAATCGGAGAACAGATTGGACAAACTTTATCTGCTAGTTACGGTGGAGAAACGCCGTTCACTATTATCTATGATCCAGAACAAGCAGGAAGAATTAGCCGTCTAAGCAAAGACGAAAGAAGATTATACGTCAATCATGCTGCGCAAGAATTACGGATGGCTCAGAATGACGCTCCGGGAGTAAAGGCAGCCTTAGCTACTGCCTTAGAACATGCCGTCGTCAGTGACTTACTTTCTGATGATGGTGCTAGAGCTACGTACGCAGCTGTTGTTAGCCAAGCTGCTGAATTAAGAAGAAAGCCAAGAGGAGATACTGTTCCCTTAACTAGCGTCGTAGAAGCTTCTCAACTAGATATTGTCAGGATCAGCCCAGATCGAGTCTATTCTAGAAGAGAAGTTGGCATAGCCATAGGTGAGAGTGTAAACAGCGATGTTCTTGCTAGACTGTTTGAAGCGGGAGTTCTTCTTCCGTACAAAGATACAGAAGGAGATTTTTTAGGAAGAGATGTTGCTGCTGCTGCTGAAGCAGTGCGGGGAAGACTCTTTTTAGCAGAGGCTATCCAAAAAATAGACAGTGAACAGCGCGACCCTCGATCTTATGGACGACAAGCCGGAGAATTAACGAGACATCTTGCTGCCATGGTTCAGGGCATTCCAAATTACGTTCATAATATTGGCTCTAGAACTAACCCTCTGTTTGTTGTTGACCAAACTCGTGTTCATTCATTTGGATATTTTGCTGAACATAAAGTTTTCCCTGCTGACATCTTAATTCAGGGAAGATTTAATCTTTTAGCTGATCTTGACACTGGATTCGGCTCTTTAGTTTATCTACTGAAAGTAAGACAGTCAGATTTTAGCCGAGAGATGGCCCGTGAAGAACACCGTGCGCAATTCTCATTTCTTGACGAAAGAGGAGTTCTCCCTCCTGATGCCAAAAGATTTTCTGTCTACGCCCCTATTGAAGGAGCTCCCCACGTAGGGGGATATATTGTCGGAACAGTAAAGCCTTTAGCTGAACTATTCGTCGCTCATGGTTTTAAGAGAGTAATGACTAAAAATGATCATCTTAAATCAGTAACAAATCAAGTTTCTAAACAAGACGCAGCCTTCCTACCGATGTCTGAAGCTAAAGAATTCCGGCATCCTCTTGGTCCGGTAATTATGGACCTCTATGAAAGATAAGTTGTTACTAAATTAGTTATGTAGTTACTAAATTATTTTGAATAAATAATCCAAGATAAATAATTTAATGGATAATAGTCTTTAACCAATAATTGCTAATGAATAGATTTGATGGAAGATTTTTAATAAATAGTTTGTTACTGAATATTCAATAACATTATCTGTATAATCAACATCGTCGTATGATCACGAGGAAATGAATATTGACAAAAGATGATGCTTTTTACCTTGATAACATTCAAGGGAGTGAACACGTTCAGTCTCTCTTAAGGAAAAGAGGACTACGTGTTGGACAAAGAGTCATTGATGACATTTTAAAAGAAAGTCTTTCGTATCATTCAACTTTTCTACCCCCTACTCTTCTACCCAGTTTAACTCTCTCACTACATGAAGGATTAGAAGAACAAGATCACGTAGGGCAAGCTGACCATCTAGGATCAAGTTCTCATGAAGAAGAACGAGAAGAACAAGAAGTTGATCAAAATAAAAGAAAGAGATATTCTGCCGGTGGTATCGCCGTTGCTATAGAAGAAAAATTAGGTCCTCTACATTCTATGATGACATCCGGCAGATTCGTTTACGCTACTATTCAGGCTCTTGCTTCTAGATATACTTCTCAAAAGATTGATCCTATTTTGATTGATTCTATTCTTGAAAAAGAGAGGATGGAGCCTAAGAAAAAAGTTCATCAGCAAGACTGGGCTACAACAACTTTAGATTTAATGACTGATGTCCTTATCCTAACTTATGGTCTTGTTGATAATGGACATGAGCCTCCTATCCTTGATGAAGTACAACAAAGATACGAAAGAGTCATGGGCATAGCACTAGATACAAGTAAGATAAAAGATATCGTCCACTATTTTCTTGATGGAGATCAGATGAAATTTCCTTTTAAAAAATTAGATTCTTCGTATTACGAAAACAGGCCGGCATCTTCAGATAAAGAGATAAGCAATGATAGTGATACTAAAAAAGATAGTAAGTTGTCAGAGAAACAACAAATACAGAATAACTCGTTGCAATTATCTTTTAGGTTCAGAAAAAAAGTACCAGCAGCCCTTGATGGAAAACAATATCTTCTACCTTTTGATGATATCAACCTAGATAGCGACCATCCAATCCAGGATCGTCCAGTAAATGATCATCCAATGAGTAATCCTCTAGCAGTAAAAGGAAAAGAAGGAACAGACGGTAAGAAAGTTCCTTTAGATTCAAACAATCCAGGGCATCTAGAATCACCAAATCAGTATTCGCGGATCCAGTTGCATTTTCCATTTTCAGAAGATATCCTCTTAGAGACTGGATGTATTCCTGATCGAACAAACGAAGAATTTAGGCTGGAATATCTGATTAGAGACACTAAATCTAGTAAAGAAAAAGGAAAGAAAGATAGAAAGAGAGATAGTAAAAAAGATAGCAAAGATGACGAAATCAGCGGACGATATCGATCAATGCGGGAATTAGGGGATAAAATAAGGCAATTATCTAAAGAGATAGCCTTGCCAAAACACAGCTATGAAGCTGGAGTTCTTTATGTTTTTCCTGCTAGTGGTTCCTATTGGCTTGGATGGAATTGTCTTGATCCTAAAGAAAATCCAGATCCTCATTACGGAATACGCAGTTTTAGTATTATTGCAGAGATTGAATTTGCGAAGGACATCAGCGAGGAGATGAAAAGTCTCAATGACACGGGGAATAGAGAGATAAATTTAAACGAAGGAGGAGAAAAAGAAGTTAAGAAAAAAAGAAGTTCAAAAAAACTGGGCAGAGAAAAAAAAGAAAAACACAAACCTAATGGGGCATCTCGATCAAGAACGGATGATGCTGATGATGATGATCAACCCACAGAAAGTACCAATAGTTTTGATAATGATGACCATACCCATCCTGGAGTAAACATGAGTATCGTAAATGAGATGGTTGAAAGCTTACTGCAAAGATTCTGGAAGGATCAGTATACTCCACCTAGACGTCATCCTGCAAGAAGAAGAGACTAAAGAAGTTAAGAACACCCGCCAGAGTGAGAAACTCCTAACAAGTAGTAATTTACGTAAGATTTATAAATTCCCCCTATCGCCAAATGAAAATGACCACTAGGAGAGGAGTCTTACGATTTTTAGCAGGAGTGTCTGGGTTAATGGTAGCAGGACATCCCGATGGCTTAGAGCTCTTGACCTCTGCTCTAGCTCAGCCTAAAGAGTCTGAAGCGTCTGAAGAAGTGGAAAAGCCGAATGACAATCAAATAGATCTTTCAGACGAGAATTCTACCTATCGTCTCTTCTTGCCAACATTAGAAGAAATATTTGGTGCAAAGGTAAACCTTCTTTATGAAGATGGATACACTCATGCTTCAAAAAAAGCAGGAGATGTTTACGTTATTTCCGGATCAAATCAATCTCTTTTAGTGAAAAAAGTTGAACCCTACCGAAGCAATCCTTTTAGCGATCCAGTCTTAATTGATAACAGTGTTCTCTCCTTGGATGATAATCAAGATGGAACATATACGATAACGACTGGTGCTTCATACATTAGCAGCAGCGAGACTATTGAATCAAGAAGTTTAGCCAAAACTAACCCAGGTGGAGGTTCATGTTACGCCTCCGCAACGGGAAGTAGAGAAACTGTTCCAGGATTATTAAGCACAGTAAAGTCTTGGCAGGATGCTTACGATAAGATATTTAGTGATGCTAAATCAATCTATCACGCTCAAAACGAATTAAGTAGAAAGCAAAAACTAGAAAATATCTTGGCCTTATATCAAGAGCGGTTTCCTCAATTAGCTGATACCCAACGCTGGCCAGGGTTAACTATAACTCCAGAAGCGCAAAGAGTTTTAAGAACATTAGGAACAACTTATAATCTTGATGATGTTGCTCAGTCATTGATGGGAAAATAGAAATTATAAGTGATTAATAATATTAATAATAATAAAAGATAATACGCATCGCGATCAACTAAATATTGGTTTCATATATCTTTCAACTTTTCCATTGCTTCGCTGAAATAATTTTTCTTCTCTTGGATAGCAGTAGGGCTTCCTCCGCCGTGCCACGTAAATCTCGGGCGCATCTGAACAGGGAAAATCCTTTCATTTGCATCATCAAACAACACAGCAGAACCTTTGACTCTGGGCAAATTATCGATTTCCCTTTCTAAACCTTGGCGCATATAACTCTGAGTAAGCATCTGTAGAGCTTCTACATCCATCCTTGCCGTCAACCGATGAGCTAGAACAATATCTGATTGCGTCATAACATCAGTATGAATCTTCCCTGGCTGTTGTGAAGCAAGAATTAAACTTATTCCTGGCTGCCGGCCTTCTCTTAGAATAGTGATAAGGGCTTGAGTTGCTGCAGTCTTTCCCTCTCGGGGAAGTAATTCATGAGCCTCATCTAAGGCCAGCCACACTAAGGGTTCTTCCATTTTTTCTTCTACTTCTTTAGAAAAATAATGCATAGCCGCATCAACAGACTTAAATTCTTCCGTCTTCCTGGCTAACATCCGCTGGCTGAATAACGTCCGACAAATTAATCCGACGACTAAAGCTTTGATCTCCCATCCCGAAGCCATAGTTGCATAAGGAGAAACATCTAAGACAGTAACTTGCCCTCCGGAAACAATATCTTTTAGTGGAGTTCCTTCTTCAGAAAATATCTCCCATCCTTTCGCTTTCTCAAACTGGTTGATGACAATATTTTTAACAACCTTATCACTCTCTTCATCTTCTCGGACGGCATGGATAAGGTCATCCATCGCGTAACTCTCTCCCTGAACGCCAAGCTTTTGAACTATTTTTGTTATTAAAACTCCTTCTGCCGAATTAGGATTTAAAGAAAATGCCTGGCACCAATCTTCAGGATTAACGTCAATTGGCCGTAAAGAAAACGGATAATCAGTTGGAATGCCTTCGTCTTGATACTTATAAAAAAAACCGGTTGGTGTGTAAATTTTCACGTCTAAACCTTTTGGCTCAAACCCCCATTGTTTTACGAGATCTGCATCGAGAAAATTAGGATACTTCATCGTCCAGTATATTCCCATGGTATCTAGAAGGACAATTGATAAATTTTGTTTGATCTCTAATGGTAAATCAGTTAGCCCTTCAGCAATAGCTCCCATTGTGTAGGATTTTCCAGATCCACGTTTTCCCACAATGAAAACAACATGCGCCCCGGCTACGTCCATATAAACTGGATTAGAAAGAGATGTTGTTTGGCCCATCTGAACATACTGCTTCCCCATCAAGACCGTTCCTTCTTTGCCATATTTCTGAACGTCCTTTTTGCTTCTCCCAATAATAACATCAAAAACCATCTCGGCTGAACCTCACTTCTTTAATTCAGCTTAAATCAGAAGAGGATAAAAATGTTTCTAGTTTTACCTTTAATAAAGCCGCAAGATAATGGAAGCATAAACAAGTTACCAAAAGTACTGAATCTTACAAAGAGGAGATAATTTTAAATAAATTCGTTGTTTTTTACAAAAAATGGGGAAAAAAATAGAAGCAGTTGGAGTTCATGGACCAGTTTTAAGGATTTGGTAAGACCGCTAGAAGAACTAGCCACCCATGCTGATGTGCAAACAGTTCATGCCAATAAGTCTTTTCAGACAGCTGGAGGAAAGCATCAGGGATTAAGGCCAGGCACGTACTACAATCACGCTTTAAAAGTAAGATGTACTGTTTCTGACGGCGGCCAAGAAGTCTACGTTGTTGTTAATGAAGAAGCAGTAGATCGAGTTAGACAATATGTAGAGGGATTAAGCAAAAAATATTTTAGATAAAACCGCTTGGAGATTAATGTTGATACAATTCTAGGCTTATTCCATTAGGATCTGTAGCAATAAAAAAAGAAAGAAAATAAAAATAAAATTAAAAGATATAAAAACCTTAAACTAGCATCTCATCCGTTACAACAACAACTTTACTGGCTTCTTTGATCTTGCTTCCCGGAGCTATAACATAAGTAACTCCTAGCTTTTCAGCAGTTCTGACTAATTCTATGTCCGCCGCTCCATCTAAAGCCAAAGCATAGACTCCGCCATTTAAGCTTTTAATCGTCGAACTTAACTCTGACAAGGGAACTTTTCCTAGGACATTCAGCTTTTGGTCAAAGATGCACGCGCCCTTAGTGCCAAAAAGATCTTCAAGGGTTGCTTTGAAAATTTTAACTTCATCAGGACTCAATTTTTTATCCCTTCTTGGTGCTGGAGAACTATTGACCGGAGATCCATTAGTGCTGCCATTAGATCCAGAGTTGCTTCCTTGAGGATTAAATGGTGCATTCGATTGCCGAGGTTGTACGCGGGAAGTTCTAATTTGATCCTTGTTATCTCTTCCTTCTCGTGAATCTCTCATATCACGGTTGTCTCTCTGCTCACGAACATCATTCTGCTCAAATTTTTTCTGAGGCATACGATAATTGCTCTGCATTCTCGTATTTCCAGCATGATCTTCCTTTAAGGCTCCTGTATCATCAATCCCTAAATCTAACTTACATTGCTCAGCAGTTATTCTTCCCCGTAAAGCTTTATGGATTTCCTTCTTGGTTATTTCCTCAACTTCTTTTCCGTCCGGAGCTTTAGATACGAAGTCCATTTCCGCTGTTCCTAACAACTCTCGGATAATTAAGTCGCCGCCTCGGTCTCCATCAACAAAAACAGTGCTTGTTTTCTTTCGGGTAAGGTCTTTGATCGTCTGAGGGACAGAAGTTCCATTTAAAGCAATCGCATTCTTGAACCCATGTTTTAATAAGTTCAGAACATCAGCTCTTCCTTCAACAATGATAATTTCATCACTCTCTTCTATAGCTGGGCCGGCATCTAGCCGTTCTCGGCCATAAGTCACTGCTTCCATCATTCTTACAGATTGAGCAACTTCATCAGCCAATTCTTGAGAATCAGGCAATGTCCTTTCGGTAAGATCCTTTAATAAGGCCTTAGCTCTTTCAATCACAAACTGCCGCTTGCTGATTCTTACGTCTTCAATATTATTAACTTCTACTTTCGCATTACAAGGTCCGATCCTCTGGATAACTTCTAACGCTGCTGCAACAATAGCTGTTTCTGTCTTATCTAAAGAACTAGGAATAACAATTTCTCCTTCCGTTTTTCCGGAAGATGTTGAAACATTAACCTCGATTCTGCCGATTCTTCCCGACCGTTGTAATTCTCGTAATTCTAAATCTGCTCCTAACAAACCTTCCGTCTGTCCAA
Organism: Candidatus Woesearchaeota archaeon; assembly: GCA_016181345.1. Lineage (GTDB taxonomy): Archaea > Nanobdellota > Nanobdellia > Woesearchaeales > GW2011-AR9 > JACOZM01. Next base: position 6,345 of record JACOZM010000127.1, on the reverse strand, counting down.
AAATTGCTCCGATGACATCCGGACGATCTACTATACCTTCAATCTTAATAGATGCATGAACGATATATTTTGCCGCTACTGGGCTTATTTTTGCCATATTTAAACCTCCTAAGTATTAAAATAGTAAGCCTTAGCCAACACGTTAAGTGATGAAAGCATAACGCTAGTATTTAATTATGATAGAAGAAGTAAATCATCAATTCTCTCTAATTCACACTTAAATTTATCTTAAACTGTTGGTGATGTAGTGATATGATGAATGTGATACTTCTTCTTTATATCTAATATAGAAAAATAGGCACTTACTTTACGCACTTTAAATTGTAAATCAAATGATCGCGTGATGTAATGATTGTGACTATTTTTCTATCGTTGATAATAAATTTGATGCCCGCACGCTAACCCCAGTGTTCATCGCTTGGCGTTGCCGTGAACTCCCACAGGTACTCTCGGTGTGGGCTAAATCTCATTATGAAAGCCTATTTATAAAGCTTTTGTAACCTTTTACCACTTCTCAGGTTCTTATAATCCCTAGATATAATTCCCATTTCTAAGTTCAGCTAAACCCAAGAGTTATCTTATCTCAGCTTAAAGTGATTATAAAACCCCAACACCCAAGTTTGATCCTGGATGCTGAGGAAAAAGAGGTGTTTCGAGGTGTTTACTACTAGGTAGAGGCACTAATATATAAATGTTATGGTTATGTTGTTACTGCTAAGTGAAAATTAAGAGAAAATTTATAACTTGATGGTAATTATCTTGCTATAATGACCTGGACGCCCGATTTAGAACGATACACTCCTAGAATTGACTTAGGTAGTACTACCCCAAAAAAACAGGTAGTTTTACGTGACTTACCTCTAGGCAGTACACTCCAGATCGGAGTCAGTGGAGGATATCTTTACACAGTAGAACGAATTGGCGTTGGAGTTAAAATCTGGATGGATCCCACAGCAGGAAGTTATGTTGGTGGACCGAACGAACTTTCAACCTTAAGAAAATCACGATTAACAAGAAGACCTTATTTAGAAGAAGGAGTGCTAAGAGTTGGCCAGCCCGCCGAATTTCCTTATTTTCAATATAATACTAATTCTAATACGATTGATAATAACGAAGAAACATATCTCGAAACCATTGTTAAGTTACTAGTCAGCGAACCAACGGAAAGATAAGCACAAGAATAAACAGCTCAGATAAATTATTCTTTAATAATATTCCTTACCACTAAAAGATTCTCTTCCACATTCTTACCCATATCTAACTCATAATATTTCATTCCAGAAATGTACTTCAAATGTTCATCTGGAAAAACTCGGATAATTCTCCTCATCAACGGCTCTTCCGGCATAGGATTATTTCCTATTTTATTTCGACGTAAACACTCTTCGTTATTCAGCAGACAAAAAAATATCGTTGTTTCAAACCCCAGCTCGTGAATATTCTTCATCACAAACTCAGCATGATTTGTCCCTAATTCTAAGAAGATCTTCTCATTGGAAAGCCCTTTCAGCTCAGCAAATAATTCCTGATAAGCTTTGATCGTATTAGCTTCATCCATCCTTCCGCTGGCATCAAAATATTTTTTAATATGATACAAAACATCATGATACTTTACTCCGAGATGTTTTAAGATTGTTGTTTTTCCGCATCCTGGCTTGCCGATAAAAACATAAAGCATTCTCATCACGCTAATAAAGAAGTAAAGTTATATAAAATCTATTGAACTTTTATTCAGAATGGTCACAGTAACCTCTCAAGAACGATTTAAAACATTATCCGGAGTTTTTGATGCATTTACGAATAGAAACCTCTTCAAACTCCAGTCTGAAGGTATTTTTGATGAGTTAGTAAGCCCCATCAAAGTAGGCAAGGAAAGCAACGTTTTTGTTGCTAAAACTAAAAAAGATGGGAAAGAGCATTTTATTATTGTTAAGATTTATCGGATTCAAAACTGTGACTTCAAGCGGATGTTTGATTATATCAGAAAAGATCCTCGATATTCTTATCTTATGCAGAAGCGCAGAGAGATTATTTTTGCCTGGACGCAAAGAGAATATAAAAATCTTCTAAGAGCCGAAAGAGGTAATATCAACTCTCCAGAACCATTAGGCTGGAAATGGAATATTCTAGTCGAAGAACTTATAGGAGATCCTTCTACCGGCGAACCATCCTTGCCATTAAAAGATGCTCATCCAAAAAATAAAAAGAAATTTTTTGCTGATATCATCGACGAGATGAAAAAACTTTACGCTGCCGGATTGATTCATGGAGACTTATCTTCCTTTAACATCTTGAATCATCACGAAGTTCCTTACTTTATTGATTTCTCTCAAGCCACATTAACTAAAACGCCGAACTCTGAAGAGCTTCTCCGCAGAGACATCAAGAATATCGTGCAATTCTTCAATAAGTTAGGAGTAAAAGAAGATGAAGAGAAAGTTTTTGAAAAGATAACCGAAGAAGAAGAGTAATAATAAGAATGAGAAGAAGAATCCCAGAAACCTAAAAGTAAAAATTGAAATAACCTACTGCCCTCAAAAATAATTTATCTATTTTTCATCATCCGTTCATATTCTCGGTGATCAACAATTTCCAAAATAGTGGCAGAATCATCAGTTAAAGTATATAACGCACGAACTCCTTGCCGTGTACGTAATTTGTAAATCCTAGCGTCATCCGGCAGTTGATATCGTTCCCTTAACCGAGAAGCCAAAAACCGAGCATTAGACCTATGTTCCTTAATAACTTCATGCCTTGGTTTAGCTTGAAGTTTTTCTATACTGCTTTCCACTAAATCCTCAATTGAAATTCCATCTACTTGAATATACCCTTCATCTAACAAACCCCTCACCGTATGGCTTAGATAAACCTGAAAACGAGAAGTCTCCTCAGAAAGATCTGGTTCTGCCGATGGTTTAGGAACTTCATCATCCCTGGTAGAATGACCAGAATCATCACTAAACCTTAGTTCTCGAGATTCTACTAAACGCTGATAATCTTCAGCAGAATAACCATTTTTTCTTGCAGGTGAAAGAGGAAGTGTAACTCTTCTCTTGGGCACATACTCCTTAGGCCGGTAAGTGATAGAAAACTGATCTAATGCTTCTTCAGAACCACCTAGTAAATAATCTCTCATCAGCTCATCTAAGACCTCTAGCTGATCGCGATAATCTTCTATTTCTCTATTATCGCTCCGACAGACATTTTCAACATAACGAACGCTTCGAAGACCTGCATCGATCGTTTTTCCTAACCTTTCAAATCGTTGAACATCAAATGTAAACAAAGCTTTATACTCTTCTTCTTTTTTCCCATGGCTGTCAGCATACTCTTTTTTCTGAACCATTCTAATTAATCCAAATAAAGCTAATCCCGCAGGGGCTAAACTTAAACAAAACGATAGCAAAGGATCTTTGATGACTGATCCAATAGTCACAGCAGTATTAACAATAGTTGCGCTATATAAAAAAGCCAGGTAATACGGATTCTCTTGTCGTTGAGTCTTCGTCGATAATGCAGTTGCCAGCGCCATTCCTGCAGGAACATAATTCCCTGTAACTCCTGCACCTAAAGCAAGGAAGTAATTAGTGCGCACCATCTTTCTGACTTCCTCTTTCCAGCGCTCTGAAGAAAAGAGAGGATTTTTACTCAACTCTTCTCGGTTTTCCTGAAGAAGAGCCTCTAAGCTTCCTTCTCGGATCGTTAGCTTAGATAATCGCTGGTGAAGTTCTTTTAAGTCTTTAAAATGAGTAGAGCTAAAAAAATTCTCGTCTAAGATAGAAGAGCCAGCATTCCTATCACTACCTACAGTACGTTTTTGATTTGGTTTAACATCCGCTTTAACATCTCCTTTTAGAACTAAATCTTCCAATTCTCTCTGTTGCAAACAGCGTCCACGCATAAGAACAATATCACGATCCGATTGGACGGATAAATCTAGAAGAGAACGATAATACTGAAGTACACGGCCAAATTCTTGATGAATAGCTTCTATCGCCAATGACATATTGAGAGGAAAATAAACAGGTATTTAAAAAAGTTACTACTTAAAAGATACTATTTTCTAGGCAAAGGTTTTTAAAGAACTGAACTCCAAGAATAAGATATCATCACGAGGACATATCATGGACGTATCAATGAATGACGAATTTGCTTACGAACTAAAAATTCCTGAAGAACGAGTAGCTGTCTTGATTGGAAAAGAAGGAGAGACGAAAAAAGAGATCGAAAACTCAGCTAAGTGTGCACTCCAAATCACTAAAGAAGGAGACGTGACTATTTCTGGAGAGGATGGATTAGGACTATTTACTGCTCGAGAGATCATCAGAGCCATCGGCAGAGGGTTTAATCCTAGAATTGCCTTGCAATTATTAAAGCAGGATTATGCTTTAGAGATGATTGATATGAAGGATATTGCTGGAAAAAATAAGAGTACGATGGAGCGTTTAAAAGGCCGCGTTATTGGTAAGGAAGGAAAAGCTCGAGAAGAAGTCGAACGATTAACCGATACCCATATTTCCATTTACGGAAAGACTATTGGCATCATCGGAGAAAACCAACAAGTCCAGCTTGCCAGACAAGCCGTAGCCATGCTCTTGGAAGGAGCCATGCATAAAACAGTATATCGATATTTAGAAAAGAAGAAAAAAGAAATTCTATTCGGATAAAACTATCTTAACAGGATAAAAAAATAGTACGTATTTAGTTCCATACTAAGAATTGTTTTAATCTCGCTTAATTCTCCTTAACCCCACTATAACCTCACTTAACTTATTTTTTCTTTAAACTGTAAGATAACCCAAATAACAGCTCCAAAAAAAATCAAAAGATTAAAAAGAAGCAATAGAATTCTTATAAAAATTAACCGGTTAACTTTCTTTTCCTTTATCCATTGCGGAAACCTAACTACAAGCATAACAATCTGAGCTAACCTCATGATTTTGCTTTGATCCTCTTCAACCGAAAAACATTTTCTCGTTCCATCTCCTCTAAGCGAAGAGCAATAAACTTTCCCGCCCCTACCATAGCTGGAATCCTATTAAATTCTAAAGCATTAACTCGTCGTTTTGTTTTTTCAATATCGGCTAATAGACGTTTCATCGCTGTTTCTGCTTCTGCAACCTTGATAACTTCTTCTACAACCTTTTCATAAGCAGAAATAGCTTCATCAACAACTGCCGTACTAGCTAAAGCCCCCATGCCCCTTTCTTCTAAACTCTTGCGAATTTTCTCACCAGTAATTTTGGGTACTTTAACCCCCATAATGTTTCTCGTCTGCAATTCTACAGTAGGAGTTTGCCGGATAGCCAAAGCTAGAGACTGTAATTTAAGATCGTTTTGTACAACTCGAGCAATATTTACTTTACCTATTGCAAGACCATAAGCTTCAGCTAAATATTTTCGAACAGATTTAGCTGTTTTCATAAGTTCAAAAAATTCTAAAATTAAGCCATCCCTTTTTTTCTTCAAAAGACTATGGCCCGATTTAGCTAGCTTAATCGATTTCTTTAATTTCAGGAGTTCACTTCTTGTAGGTTTAATGTCTAAAGCCATTGTATCGTCTACTAACGTAATTTAATTCTACCCAGTACCTTAATTCTGCTGATAATACTTCTTCTTGATCTCTGGACTTATTCTTGTCAGCATTCTTTCGGGGATATCTCCCATCAGCTTCCATCCTATGCCTAAACTTGCAGCAATAGAACGATCATCTTTCTTACCTTGTCGGACAAACTGATCTTCAAATTTCTCTGCAAATTTTAATAACTTTTTATCTCGGTCAGAGAGAGCTTCTTCTCCAACAATCGCCACTAACCCTCGTAGATCAACACCTTCAGCATAGTTAGCATAAAGTTGATCTGAAACTTGTTTATGGTCATCACGAGTTTTTTTCGGGCCGATTCCCGCATTCATCAGCCGTGATAATGAAGGTAAGACGTTGATCGGCGGATAAACATTCTTTCGATGCAGCTCACGAGACAAAACAATCTGCCCTTCGGTAATATACCCAGTCAAGTCGGGAATAGGATGAGTGATATCATCTCCTACCATTGTTAAGATAGGAATTTGAGTTACACTTCCTTTCCTTCCTTTAATCATCCCTGCTCGTTCATAGATCATTGCTAAGTCCGTGTACATGTATCCTGGATAACCTCGTCGTCCTGGAACCTCTTCTCGAGCCGCTCCGATTTCACGCAAAGACTCACAGTAGTTTGTCAAGTCTGTTAAGATAACTAAAACGTGAGCATCATGCTCGTAAGCAAAATATTCTGCTGCTGTTAACGCCATTCGAGGAGTAACTAAACGTTCTACAGCAGGATCATCTGCAATGTTAAGGAAAACGAC
>JACOZM010000095.1 GCA_016181345.1 Candidatus Woesearchaeota archaeon | reverse complement strand
TCTAGGGCATTGTCAACAGCTTCCTTTACTCCTATCAGTAGGGCTTTTCGCGGATTGTCAAAACCTAATAAGTGCCGATTCTTTTCGAAGAATTCACTGATAGAAATCTCTCGAGCTTTTTTAGATAATTCTTCAGCTGTTCTTTGTTCCATGGCGTTAGAAGAAAGTATAATATTTATAAGAGTTGCGGTGAAGTAGGAAGATTTTTTCCTTTTATTTCAACCTCTTTTTTTAGCTTTTCCTCTCGGGATTTCCATTGAATTGAACCTATTTTTTCGTAATCAACCATGAATAATAGAAGAGTTACATGCTGTAAGACAACTACGGCTATCAACATCAACATTCGGTTAAACTTTATCTCACTCATGGCCATAAATGTATTTATTATTGCCATTATTATCCAGCTGAAAATATATAATTTACTGAATGCCATTGTCATATGTAGATCTTATTAAACGCTTTCTAAAGCAGTCTTCTAGGTCTTTGTCTCCAAAAAATAATAGTGCTTTGCCTTAGCTCAAATATCTTTAGCCAATAGAATAATGTGAAGAAATAGTTGACATTAGAAGCTATCTGGAGAACATCAGGACATTAAAGGTATATTTTATAAATACCTCTACTTTCTGTAATTACATAAGATAGATATACTTACTTTTTGGAGGTAAGACTATGAATCAACGAAAAATTCAACGGACGGGAATAGCAACGTATACTATTTCCTTGCCGAAAATATGGGTTAAACGGAATCACGTAAATGTTGGAGATGTTGTTTATATTCAAGAAGAAGATGATCAATCATTGCGAGTTCTTTTAAATCAAAGCAAGGAACAAACTAAGTCGGCCAGCCTTAATCTTTCTGGATTTAAGAATCCGACTGAGCTAATCAGAAAATTTACTTCTCTCTACCTTAATGGGTATTCACAAGTCCATTTTTTTTCTCTAGAGCCGATCAGCAAGGATTTTCGTAAAACAATCCTGACTCAGATTAAAAAGGTAATTGGATTTGAAATAGTTGAAGAAAGTGAAAAAAAAATAGTTTTACAAGACTTTTTTTCTTCAAACTATCTTTCTATATCTAACACTATTAGAAGATCATTTCAGCTGTCTAAACTGATGATCAATGAAAGCTTAAAGATCTTGGATAAAGAGACGAACACTTTAGAAAATATCGAGATATGGGAAGAAGAAGTGAATAAGCTTTACCTTTTAGCCAGGCGGCAGATCAACTTTGCATTAGAAAATTCCATGATCATGAGCCAGTTAAGCATTAACGTGAAAGATTGCCAGGATTATATCATCTTGAGTGGAGCAATTGAAAAGATGGCAGATTCTTTTGTAAGGATTGCCAAAGCAGGATTAGGGGTAAGTACTCTTTCGGACAAGCTTCTCCAGCAAATCAGAAAGACGTATGAACTTATCTTAGAAGCGTATGAGTTAGCTTTTGAAAGTATCTTTAAAAATAATTTTATATTGTCTAACCAAGCTTTAGCTAAGTGCGAAGAGATCTTAAATGAAGGGATCAATCTTGAACAGCAGGAGTTAAATGAAGAAGATAAAGTCAGCCTTTATATCATCAAGTCAAAATTACAGACAAAAACGAATTTCATCAATGAGATTGCAGAGATAGGGTTAGATCGTTCATAATGTTAAGGATTAATGATTTAATAATTTAGAGGGGTCATGGTTCATCGAAGTTATGATTGATCTTCCTCTGAAGCAAAATTTATAAATAACTGCCCTCGCCAAGAGGCTTAAGAGAGAAAAACAATGGAAGAGGTTCAACAAGTACTGAAAGCGGAAAAGGAAGCAGACCATATTGTTTCCAAAGCAGAACAAGAAGCGGAAAAGCTAATTTCTAGAGCTAAGCAGGAATCTTTGCAAAGAGTTACAGATGAAAAAGAACAGATTAAAAAAAAGTTCGATCATCTTCTTGAAGAAAAAGCAGAAAAGTTAGAGCGAGAACAGCAAAGAGTTCTTCATGAAGCTAAGGATAATGTTTTACGCTTACAACAGTCTGCGCGAAAAAATCTAGAGAAGGCAAAGAAGCTTGTTTTAACTAGAGTGCTTTCAGGAAAAGAGTAAATGAGTCCTATGAATATATCCGAACGTATGCTGAAATGTAAGATTGTAGCACCAAAAAAACATCTTTCTACCGTTATCAATGTTCTTTATGATTTGGGATTGTACCACCTTACTCCTCATGTCAAAGGGAATTATGAATTAGATATCGGCCAGCCTTTGGCTGAAGCAGAAGTTTTATCTGGAATGATCGTGAAAATGAGGAGTATATTAGCTAAATTTCCTGAGGTAAAAGCAGGAAGAAAAGTAGACATTACTCCTCATGTAATTAAGCAACTCCAAGCAAAAGTTGACAGCCTTTATACTGATCTTTTAGGAGCTGAAGAAAATCTGACAGCAAAGAGGAAACAAGAAGAGGAACTTCATACTTACCTTATCGCTCTAGCAATTCTGAAGAAGCTAGGAGTAGATATTTCAGCTCTGCAAAAATCAGCTCATTTGACCTATTTTTTTGGGATTATCACTAAGACCGAAGGCTTAGAATCTGCTCTGCAAAAAGCAAGCGATGACTGTTCTGTGGCTAAAAACAGCAAATATGTTCTTTTAATAGGTAAAAAGAGCGAAGAAGAAAAGCTGCGTACAGTTTTGCATGATTTTGGTTTCACGCCGTTTCATTTCACCTTTTCATTTCAAGATTTTACTGCTGAAGTAAAAGCAAAAAAACATGAGCTTCAGAATATTAAAGAAGAAATTCAGGCTCTTGAACGGAAGATGATCTCTTTACGATCAGAATTACCTTCTATCGTAACCTTAACGGCTCAGATTGAAGAAGAGATCAGAAAACAAGAACTCCCGTTAAACTTTGCTGTGACCAAGAGCGCGTTTGTTGCTGAAGGATGGGTTCCAGCTCAAGAAAGAGATCAAATTCAGAACAGTCTAGATGAAGCTACAAAAGAGCGTATCCATATCGTTTTTACAGAGCCAAGTCATCATGAAGAACCGCCAGTAAAGTTATCACATTCAAAATTAGTAACTCCTTTCGAATTTTTAGTTTGGCTTACAATTATATTAACTGCTGTTAATTTTTTGCTGGTTGCTGCATTTCTTGTTTATCTTTATTTTTGGGTTAA
>JACOZM010000030.1 GCA_016181345.1 Candidatus Woesearchaeota archaeon | reverse complement strand
CATGATTTTACTCTTGATTATTTTTCTAGGGATTACTCTGATCCTAAGAGTTGTCTTAACATACATTTTTACCAGGATAACTACTAATGAACTAGCACTAAGTATATTTAACAACGCTTTGAGCATAGGAATGCTTCTTGTTTTTGTCTTATTTATTTTCCTTACGTTTTATCATTTGGCTAAAGATAATGTTGTCTTTAGCAGTATTGGAAAAGCATTTAAGATGATGAAAAAGAAGTTCTGGGTATTATTTTTATTGGCCTGGCTTACTGCTCACATTCCTCTGGTTATCGCTCTTCCCTTCGATAACGTGTTAAGGTTTAACCAGCCTCTTCTAAATGTTGTTGGTGTTGTCATTACACTTGTTTATATTACTTGGTTAAGAATTTATTTATTGAAGACTATTGAATTAGAACATCATTCAAATTAATAATTTAAAGTATAATCTTCAATTATTTAATCTAATAATCAACCCTACCACCCTATAAGCAACCTATGACTTATATAACTATCTATGGAAATATCTAACTATATACACAATGGTAATCTTGTAGTAAAAGTTATTCCTAATTCTAAAGTTGAAAAGGTGATAGAAGAAAATAATCAGTTAAAAGTTTATCTTAAGGCTCAACCTGATAAGAATAAGGCTAATAAGGCGCTGATCAAATTCTTCAAAGAGAATTATAACCTTTCTGTACAAATTAAGTCTGGCGAGAAATCAAGAAGCAAGGTTTTGTCTATTCTTAACTGATTTTTAAATTCTTCAATGAGCTCTTTTAATCTAAAACTCTTAACTTTACTCCTGCTTCTTTAAAGAGTGCTCTACCAACTTCATCAGGATATAAGACTTTAGCTACAACTTCAATAATCCCTGCATTAATGATCATTTTAGCGCAATTGGTGCAAGGAGTGAACGTCGTGTACATAATAGCTCCTTGTGTACTTACCCCATTATAAGCTGCTTGTACGATAGCATTTTCCTCTGAATGGCAACAGATACATGGTTCAGCATACACTCCTGATTTCATCTTTCCTAAATGTCGAGAAGTGCATCGCTGGCATCCACCAGAAGTACAATGCCGAATACCTTTTGGTGTGCCATTATAACCACTTGAAAGGATCATTTTATCCTTGACAATAACTGCTCCTTTTTTAGCCGACATACACGTGCATCGCAGCTTAACTTGCTCAGCAATATTCATAAAATAATGGTCCCAATCAGGGCGTGAATCTTGTAGCCGATAAAGATTATCAGTAATGACTCTCTCTACTTTCTCCTTCAAATTTCCTTCAGGAAGGATGACTACTTCAGCTAGCCGTTCAAAATTATTTTTTGGTGTTTTATCTCCTAATCTTACAACCAAAAAATCTTCTCTTCCTTTAAATTGAGATAAATTCTCTTCATTAAGCTCAACAATGTGATTCTCGCCGTCCTGAACTTCACTTAGGCTTAAAATATGGTAGAAATTCATATCTCGAAGAATATTTCTTACTTTCCCATTATCGTTGATTAAACCAATGATCATAAGAGAACAAGATTCATGGTATTTAAAACGATTATGAGAATTGGACTATTATATTCTAAGTATTATATTTAACCTGCTAATTCCACAGATATGTTCCTAGCTATTCATCTAGCATATTTTTCTTCCTTTTATCCCTAAATTTTATAAAAAAGAGCATAATTCATTAAAACAGAGCTATTTCATTAGACATCCTTCATCCATTAAAATGTCTAATTTCATTAAACCATGGCTAATACTCAACTTGAAATACATGAACCGACTCCCTTTGACCCAGATCCTACTTTTTTAGTGATAAGAAACAGAAGACATTGGGTTGATAAAGTCCTAAGAGCAAACGCGCCTGATGAGTTGGGAACGTTTCTAGAAGGTGTTGATTCAATAGAACATCGAATACTTGGAGAGGAAGACGCTCATGTTATTACTGAAACAGATCAAAATTATCGAGTAACTGGAGAAATAAGTATAGCACATGATGGGATGGGCCGAAGAATATGCTCTATGTTCTCTTTTCGAGCTTATGGGAACAGACCTTATATCACTTTTTTCTATAGCTCTCCTCGCGTAATTTCCCATTAAGAAGCGTTTTAAGAAGTAAACTATATTCCATACTATAAATAATAGTGATATTTTAATAATGATTTAATAACCTTTATTCAGCCATTCTACCATTTTATTTATTTGTTTTTTTAATTCTTCTACATTCGCTATATTTAAAATATTGTAATCAGCCATTGCAATAGGTCCACCTTTATCACTGATCTCTATCTCAGAATAATCTCGTTTGATGGCCATTTCTCGTGTCATTGGGCGGTTGATCATCTTTGCATCTACATTTGTTCTAGCTTCTAATCTCGCATAACGCAGCTCTGGAGGGGCAATAACAGCAACAACCTTCATCCTACTCCCAAAATGCTCCTTCAAAACTTTATATTCTGCCCAGCTGTATAAACCGTCAGCAACAACGTTGCTTTTTTCAATCAATAGGTCTAATTTTGGCAAATTTAGAAGAGCAAACGCAGCCATACCATGCTTTTGCCTTAAGCCATCTCTAATTTTTTTCTCATTGGCTTCACATACTTCTAAGCCCTGTTCTTTAATAGTATCCATGACAATCTGCCCGAAGCGGAGATAAGCATAATTCTGATGAACTAGCTCTTCTCCTACTACTGACTTACCTGAACCGCACATTCCTACTAGACAGACTATTGTATTCATCATAAGGACATCTTTCTATTTATTTATATAGTTTTGTTTAATCTAAAATACAAATATCAAAAATAGAATTCTTCATTTATAATACAAATGTTTAAATTATATCGTTATTTAACCTTATAAAGTTGTTTACCATGTCAAAGCCAAAATACAATTCTGAACTTCTAACTCTTGGAAATCCTGAAAGCCAAGTAGGGATTATTACACTATTTACTCAGAAAGATAGGGTTTTATCATTCCTTTCTCCAGATGATTTTTATGTTGTTGGACAGCTTTATAATCCTAGCCAAGGAATCAGCATTTTAATACGAAACTGTCTAGCTAATAAAAATATCCGTTATCTCATTGTTTGCGGTTTAGATTTAAGTCAAAGCGGTGAAGCCCTTGTCCAGTTAAAAAAAGAAGGAGTTCAG
>JACOZM010000029.1 GCA_016181345.1 Candidatus Woesearchaeota archaeon | reverse complement strand
CATTCGCGGAATAGTTGAAACTGCCGACGGGCTTTACATAGCCGTTTCTGCGGCTGCTGTTTCAGCAGCTGCTAAACATGAAATGCGCTATTTTCCAGTTAGTACTTCTGAAACGGTAACTTATAGTGTTGGAGATAGTAAAGTAAAAAGGCCAGTAACTGACGTTGTTTTGTTTGAATATGCTCACCCTGCGCTTAAATTAAGCGGCGACCAATTTAACGCCATAGATGCTCAATCATTAAGAAAAGACGATTTTGTTCATCAGCGAGATATGAAAGCAAAAGAAATAGTTAAGGGTGGGAAAGTAGTTCATCCGGTCTATAAGGCCCTGTGGCCGGCAGACTTAGTTGTTCCTTTAGTAGCTGAAACGTTTGAATTTAACAAAAGAACTTACGGTTTTGATGTAAATATGGGCTTGTATCTTTCTGGTGAACTCGAAACACAGGCTGAACTGCTGGTCTTCTGCATTGGTGGGCTTGTCAACAGCTCTAGGCTTGGTGGCCTCAATGTCGGTTACAGCAACCGTCTCGTTGGGGTAGTAGAGGGTAGCGCCGTAGGCGCCGCAAAAAATAGGAAAAACAACTAGCAAAATACTACTTTTTAGTAATTAAACACATAACTTTTTAAATATCATCCTCTTTAACCTACAAAATGTCCTTAGAACAACTAGTTGCTGGTGGAACAGAAGACTTTGGTAGTAATCGGATTGAATACGGATTAGATGATCCTCTCTCAAGAGCAGTAAGTTTCGTCATGAATATTCCTGCTCAAGTTTTACTTTTAAGTCCTCGCGTAGGAGCTTTACCTCGGGAAGAGACACAACAGCATATTCGTGATTTTATCACACAAGAAGGCTTGGAAAACATTTATGTCCGAGCTGGACACGTCAATATTACTGAAGATTTACATCGTTTGTTTAGCGACGAGAGAGTTCAAGATATTTCGTTATTGGGAAGAGTCTTTCTAGGGATTCCCACTACTATTTTTGGAGGTTTGACGGCAAAGCTGACGAGAGCAGACCATTATAATCCATTTACTAGAACCGTTCACGTGTATTCCGATCATCCTGGAATAGCCCGGCACGAATTAGGTCACGCTAAAGATTTTCAACGAAGTATTGTTCCAAGTATCTATGCTTTATCAAACTCATTAATTCCTATCATGTTATATCAGGAAATGCGTGCTAGTTATTATGCTTATAAGAGTCTTCCTGAAGGGCAGAAAGGTAAGGCTGCAATTTTGATTCCTGCTTTTAGCACCTATATTGCCGCTGCCGCAGTTGGCGCAGTTACAACGCCTATTGGTTTAGCTATTTTAGGAGTGGGGCACATTTTAAGAGGTGCTTACGCAGGAGTTTGTGCCATTTCTAATTATATCACGGGAACTTCTAGTGATTATGCTTCGGCTCAAACTGCTCATTTAGCCTCTGAAAACGGACAACCTCATCACTCTACAAGTGGAGCTTCTTATCATTCTGGAAGAGGTGTTTCTGGAACAGAAGTAGTTTTACGATCTGCTAGGCCAGGCATTCTTTCACGCATAGCTGGCTATGTAACTGGAAAATCAAACTCTTCTAAAGGACGAATATCTTCTACTGTTGCTTCCGTCAGCGCGCCTGCTCATGCTTAAGATGATCTTAATTGTATTTTAAGCAACATGTTTGTTAAGAGATAGAAATATCAATCTATAATATCAACTTTTTACTCAAAAAGTCTTATCTTTTTCTAAATAATACTTATCAAATCCTTTCACGTTGCTTCTATACCTATCTTCAACTCCTTCTGGAGAAATAGCTAATCCATCTTGTGCTGCAATCGTCTGCACGCTCGTGATTCGTTGAATATCTCGAGCTGCTTGAAGGGGATCAGCTTTTAATAAGTCTAATCCAAAATGTGTTAAAATAGCCAGCTTCGGCTGAACGATCGAAACTAACTTAATTGCACTATGGACATCTAAATTCTTGCCCACTGCTTTATCTTCTGGATAAGGAACATTAAGGATTAAGATATCTGTTCCTTTTAACTCTTCAGCAAGCTGATCAGAATACGCTGTATCGCCGGTATAACTTAGCGTGAAACGAGGACAGAAAAATTTAAAGCCGATTGCTTCTGGATCAGTATGGTCAACAGGAAGAGCGTTGATTTCTGCAAATTCTATCCCCACTTTATGTTTTTTTTCTAAGGGGATGATCTTTTCAACAAGCTGTTTGTGGTAATCGGTTAATATTGAATTTGACCCTTGAGTATTATTCAAGACGGATTTACTTCCTAAGACTAATCCTCGATGTTCTATTCCTGAGTGTGTCATAGCCTCAATCACGACATTTAAGTCATTGCAATGATTGATATGGTTATGGGAAACAAGGATTGCTGTCGTGTGATGTAAATTAATTCCATATTCTTTGGCTTTGATTAATGCTCCTGGGCCGGGATCGAGATGAAATTGTAAATCTTCTACTTGAAGAATAATTCCTCCTGAAGCTCTCAGTTGTTTCGTTACAACGGCACTGCTTCCTGCTGTTCCTAAGAATACGATTCTGGCCATGGTATTTAAGAAACTTAGGTGGTCAAGAGCTTAATAAAGATTGTTGTGCTGAAAAATGGTGTTTTTAAGCAGGTAGTTTTTAAGTAAGATTCTTTCCTACCAAGATTCTTTTAATCGGGATTCTTTTTAAGTAAAAATTAGTCATAAACAAGATAATTGATCCGGTTGCTTCCTTCCATCATAAACATCTATTTTAGCTTAAATCTGCCTTATTTTTCATAATCTTTAAATAACCCTTTCAGGTATAATTTATATAACAAGTGATAACAGTTCAATTTGCTGTTTTTTAGATATTTATATTGAGGGGATAGTTTGGAGGTTTAGTAAAATGTCAGATAACAATATTCAGCCAGTATTTATTCTCCCGGAAGATACAAGAAGGACTACCGGAAGAGATGCACAGCGAAATAATATTATGGCTGCAAAAGCGGTTGCTCAGACGGTGAGAACTACACTAGGTCCCAAAGGGATGGATAAGAGAAATAGCCAAAACACAAGAAGACGCGGTTGGAGATGGAACAACAACAGCAGTAATTCTTGCCGGTGAACTTCTTAAGAAAGCTGAAGACTTATTGGATCAAAATATTCATCCTACTGTTCTGGCTAAAGGGTATCGGCTAGCCGAAGTAGAAGCTCAACGTCTTTTACGTGTATTTGCTGAAAACATTACTCTAGAGAATGAATCATTGTTAAGAAATATTGCCATCACTGCTATGACCGGGAAAGGAGCGGAAGCGAATAAAGAAAAATTAGCTGATATCATTGTAAAAGCAGTAAAGAGTGTCGCTGAAACATCTTCGTCTTCTTCAACATATTCAACGTCTTCAGCTTATTCGGCTTATTCAGTAAATGTTGACAGAGATAACATCAAGATTGAAAAGCAAGTTGGTGAAAGTACGGACAAGAGTGAATTGATTGAAGGAATTGTTATCGATAAAGAACGGGTCCATTCATCAATGCCGTCTTCCTTAGCTAATGCAAGAGTGGCTTTGTTAGACGCCGCTTTGGAAATAAAAAACACCGAAATTGACGCTAAAATTCAGATCACTGATCCATCTCAGCTAAATGCTTTTTTAGATCAAGAAGAAAGAACGTTAAGAGAAATGGTCGAGAAAGTGAAGCAATCTGGCGCAACAGTCTTATTCTGTCAGAAAGGGATTGATGACGTAGCTCAACACTTCTTGGCTAAGGCAAAAATCTTGGCTGTCCGAAGAGTAAAGAAAAATGATATGGAGAAATTAGCACGCGCAACTGGAGCAAAAATAGTCAGTAATTGGAAAGAATTATCGGTTGAAGATATTGGTCATGCTGGAAAAGTACATGAGGAAAAAGTAGGCGAGGAAAACATGATTTTTGTCGAGCAATGCCCTAAGGCTAAAGCAGTAACCCTGCTTATCCGGGGCGGCACTGATCATGTTGCTGAGGAAATCAAGAGGGCCGTTACTGACGCTGTTGGCGATCTAGCTGCAGCCTTAAAGGACGGAAAAGTAGTTGCTGGAGCAGGAGCAGTAGAGATGGAATTAGCTAAAGGATTACGAAGCTATGCTGCTACCTTATCCGGCAGAGAACAATTAGCCGTTCGTGCTTTTGCAGAAGCTATGGAAATCGTTCCTAGAACGTTGGCGGAA
>JACOZM010000028.1 GCA_016181345.1 Candidatus Woesearchaeota archaeon | reverse complement strand
TAACAACAGTTCATGGAGTGACTAATTCACAGAAAATTGCTGATTCTCCTCATAAAACTTTCCGAGAGGGAAGATCCATCCTCAACAATCTAATCCCTACTCAAACAGGAGCGGCCGTGGCAGTTACTCGGATATTGCCCAAGCTTGTCGGTAAATTGGATGGGATTGCTGTCAGAGCGCCTGTTCCAACGGGATCGTTAGTTGATTTTACGTGTACTGTTAAAAGAAAAACTTCAGTGGAAGAAGTCAATAAAATTTTTCATGAAGCAGCTAAAGGAAAAATGAAAGGAATTATCCAATATTCTGAAGAAGAGTTAGTCAGTACGGACATTGTCGGTAATATTCACAGCGCAATTTTTGATTCCAAGCTGACGAGAGTTGAAGATAATTTAGTGAAAGTATTTGCTTGGTATGATAATGAATATGGTTATGCCCATGAAGTTGTGGAAATGATTAAGATTGTTCATTAGGATTAAGCTTAAGTGATTAACTGGAGATCGGTATTTAAGGAATTCATTTCTTTTATTTAAAATATTCACCCGTGAGTATAAGATTTACTGAGTATATCTACTCAAAATAAATACTCTTGATCCCTTTTACTTTTCTAATCCTGGAAATCATCTCTAAGAGATTTTCTAAATCTCGAGGAATGACTAAAAAAGAGCATTCTACATCTTGACTGACCATTTTAGCCTTAGCTTCTTTTACTTCAAACCCAGCTCGTGCAATAGTATGTAATACATCAGCCAATAATCCTGACCTTTCTATCGCTAAGACATAAAATTTTATTTTCTGGTTGAATGTTTCTTTCCAATTCACATTGATCCATCTGCTTTCCTCTTTTACGGCTGATCGGCAGGTATTACTATGAACTGAAATAATCCTTCGCTTCGTCGCGATTCCCACAATTTCTGTTCCCGGCAGAGGCTTACAGCATTTTGCTAAAAGGCAGACAGCATTTGGGAATTCTTCTGATTCTACTAAAATACCTTGATCCTCAGTAAAAGCAGGTTTTAAATTTCGGTAGAATAAGGCCGGAAGCTTTTCATTTTCTTGTAAGTATTTTCGGATTCTCTGCCGAGTTTTTCCTGACTTTACTATCTTTAACCAAGACATCCTTGGACGCTGATTTTTATTAGTAATGATTTCTACAACATCGCCCCGAGAAAGTTTATGCTTTAAAGGAACAAATTTTCCGTTAACTCGGCCGCCTATTGCAGTATTACCTACTTGCTCATGAACTTGATAAGCAAAATCAAGGATACTAGCTCCTTCCGGCAGCTCTTTCAAATCTCCTTTTGGAGTATAACAAGAAATTGTATCGCCAAAAACGTCTACTTTAGCAGCTTCTAAAAATTGATCTTCTTTCTGTAATTCTAAAACTCCCTTCAGCCAGGACATTTTCTTCTCAAACTTTTGATTAGAATTAACACCCTTATACTTCCAATGGGCAGCTACTCCTTCTTCAGCAAATTCGTTCATTTCTTCAGTTCGAATTTGAACTTCTACCGTTTTTTGATGAGGAAGAATTAAGGTAGTGTGGATAGAACGATAAAAGTTAGGTTTAGGATGAGCAATATAATCTTTTAATTTTCCTTCAATTGGATCGAAATTTTCGTGAAGTTTTCCCAAGATAGAATAACAGTCCTTAATTTCCGGAACAATAATTCTCACGCCCAATAGGTCAAATTGGTCCTGTAAATGCACGCCACGCTTAGTCATCTTTCTGAAGATGCTGTAAATATGTTTAGGCCTGCCTTTAATTTTAAGGATAGGAATATCACCAACGGCTTGTTTAATCTCAACTAGGGCTTCCGTAATATTTTTTTCTCTTTTTTCCTGAGATTCATGCAAATAATTCATGATCTCTTGATATTTTCTAGGATTGACGATAGCAAACGCTGTGTTTTCCAATTCCGTCCTTATTTTTTCCATCCCTAAACGATAAGCTAAAGGAGCATAGAATTCTAATACTTCGTTGGCCACTCGGACTTGCTCTTCCTTAGCTAAAAAAGCAAGCTGACGAAGATTGTCAAGTTTATTAGCTAATTTAATGACGATAATCCTGATGTCACTGATAGCAGCCAAAATAACTCTCCGCAAAGCTTCTGATTCTAATAGTTTACTTTTAGCCTTGACGGCTTTAATTTCTGCTACTCCCCTAGCTAGGTTTAAGACTTCCTCACCTAGCTTTTCTTTGATCATTGATTCGGTATTGTAAGGTAAAGTGTCTTGGACAATTGAGGCAAGAATAGTTGCTGGATCAACCTTACTTTCGACAAGAATTTGGGCTACACGGATGATATGGTCAAAATACGAATCTCCTGCTAACCTTTTTTGCGAAGAAAGATGATCTCTAGCAATGTCTAAAGCAATTTCTAATTTAGCAAGATTGGCCTTACTGAATCCACTTCCCCTACAGAAATCAACAAAAGAGGTCTCGTCCATAAGAAGATAAGAATAACAATGTTCTTAAAAACTTTTGGGAAAGAAAAATCATATTAGCTTATGGAAAAGTTCATGAGATTATGGTTATATTTTACTGTTCTTTCTCCTCGGCAAGGAGCTCCTGCTTTTAATTGATCTCCTAAAGCAACAGCAAGATCGGCAATAAAAGGATCTTCAGTCTCTCCACTCCGATGAGAAACCATGACCTTCCACCTATTTTCATAAGCTAACCGAGCAACGTCTAGTGCTTCCGTTAAAGTGCCGATCTGATTGACTTTTAGCAGAAGACAGTTGCAGCTGTCTTTCTCGATGGCTTCTTCGATACGCTTGCGATTGGTAACTGTTAGATCATCGCCGACGATCTGAATTTTATGGTTCTTATTTTTTTGGTTGTCCGACCATTGTTTAAGCTGAGCAAATGAGGAAAAATCTTCCTGCTCAAAAGGGTCTTCCAAAGAGATTATCGGGTACTTCTTGATTAATTTCATATAAAAGTGCAGTAATTTTTCTTTGCTTAATTTTTTCCCATCAATTTTATACATCCCCTTATTATAGAATTCAGACGCAGCACAGTCAATAGCTATACCGATTTGATTTTTATTTCTGCCTGGTTTGTATTTAGCATCTTTAATAGCTTTCATCAGAATCTTTAAAGCTCCTTCTGCGTTATTTAATTTTTCGGGAGCAAAACCGCCTTCATCTCCCACATTCGTTGTACCTTTACCATATTTTTCATGCAAATCTTTCTTGAGGTGATGATATATTTCTGAAGCCGCTTGAATGTTTTTAGTGATAGAGCTGAAGTTCGGAGAAATCATAAATTCCTGGAAACTGAGCTTGTTATCGGCGTGCTTTCCGCCATTAATTATATTAAAAAAACATCTCGGCATCTTCGGGTTTCTATTGAGCAGCAATGTTTCGTTCAGATGTTCATAAAGTGTTAAGCCTTTTACTTCTGCAGCAACTTTAGCGCAGGCTAAAGAAACTCCTAGAATTGCATTGGCACCTAATCTGCTTTTATTTTCTGTCTTATCTTTTTCAATCATCAAAGAATCGATTTCTCTTTGGAGCATAACATCTGTTCCGAGAAGAAGTGGTTTAATTTTTTTTTCAATATTTTTTATCGCTTTTGTTACGCCTTGGCCGAGATATTCTTTGTTATGATCGCGTAATTCTAACGCCTCATGTTTTCCAGTTGAAGCTCCACTAGGAACGGAAGCAGTTCCCGTAATATTGCCAACGAAGACAGTTACTTCTACAGTCGGATTGCCCCTACTGTCCAGAATTTGCCTAGCTTTGATATCAGTGATGTGAGTCATTTTATACTGTACCGCCAGATGTTTGTTCCTCACTAAATCTTTGTCTGTAATTGTTTACACTGGCGGCGTAAGCGGTGTTTGCAGCTTCAGCAGCTTTCTTCTCTTCATTAGTTTTACCAGTTGCTCCGTGATATTTTTTGAAAGCGGCTGTCCAGTCATTACTATTTTTGGTGTATAACTCTTTAAGGTATTTAGCTCCTAAATTGATACTGATGACTGGATCAAATCTTTGATCCTTTTCGTAATCACAGTTAGTATCTTTTTGACAATCATTGCAAGGTGAAACCTCTTTTCCTTTACAGCTTCCCCAATGCCTACCATTTGTCATAAAATCTTTGTAAGCATCCCCCACAGTTGTAGTTGATTTACCAGCTCTTAGTGCATCATTATCAACATCTACTCCTATAAACTCTACATTACCTCCTAAATCAATAAAGGTAGCGGGAATAAGCTGCATAATCCCAGCTGCTCCTGTTGGAGAAACATCACGAACCTTGCCATTAGTTTCTTGTCGGATAATAGCAACGATAACGTCTATAGGAACACCGTGATCCTTTTCAGCTTTGTCAATCGCGGCTTTGTTATCATTATAAATTTTACTTAAAGGACCTGTTCCAGTTACAGCTCCTCCTGTTGCAGAGCTAGTAGAGGCTACACTAGCAGGGGTAAGGTATTTAGGATCGCAATTGTCTACATTTCCATCTCCATCAAAATCTCCTTTATTCCCATTCCATTCGAAATGCATTGGATCTGGTGTTGTTGCCCAATTTCCTCCCCATGAGAAATCATTATTAGCAAAAATAGTAATAACCCCATTAGGAATATTACTAACCTTAGTACTATAGGGATTCATGGAAGGGTTTATATCTATGGCAATTCCAAAACTATGCAGACTTCTATCATTAATATCACAAACAGGAGCATGTAATTTACATCGCCAATTGAATGTTCCACCGGCCGTATCTTGCCAAAACTTATAACTCTTTATAGCTGTATCTGTTGAAGCTGATATCTCGTGGTTAATTTTTATAAAAAGAGGCGCAACAATGTTATGTACTTTAACTTTTTGTCCTTGGAAATTTACTTCAATGAGTTTACTTTCCGCATTACTTTTTGAAGCAGATAATGCCAAGCTAAAGCATCGACCTTTTCCAGAAACTTCAACTCTAGACAAATCCTCTTCTGATTCAAAAATAGAGATGATATAATTCAAAGCGTCTAATAATGGATTACTCTCTTCGTCTACAGCTTCAGAAATTTCCTTAGTAGCATCAGATATTAAATCTCCTAAGCTTTTAACAGCCTTTAAAAATTCTTCTTTTCCACTCTTGGCTGCTTCTTTAAGTCCAGCTTTAGCCCAGCTAGGCAATTCGCTAATTCTATCAATACTCTCTCCGATATTTATTTGATCGGTTGTTGGTCTTTTATAAGGAGTCTTTGTTTGAGCCGGATAAACTTTATCAAAAGGAACCCAGGATTTCGTCGTTGAATCCCAGACGTTACTGGAAGCCTCTCCAGATAATCCTCTAGCTTTTAACTTTGGCCTTAATTTTACCCAGACGTCGTCAATTTCTTTTCCGTTTTGGTAGTACGATTGGGTGAGAGTGGTTGGACTGGATGGATCAGAACCAGGTGATGAACTTGAAGAAGGAGTACTACTCGTAGACCTCTTTTCACACTCAACTTTTAATTTAGAATTAGTAGAATCAATTGTAAAACTATTTCCACTATTAGTAGGACTTCCAGTTGATTTCTCACAAGCAATTGCATTATTTGCATCTACGC
The DNA here is from genome assembly GCA_016181345.1 of Candidatus Woesearchaeota archaeon. Classification (GTDB taxonomy): domain Archaea; phylum Nanobdellota; class Nanobdellia; order Woesearchaeales; family GW2011-AR9; genus JACOZM01. The sequence continues at coordinate 606 of JACOZM010000028.1, read as the reverse complement.
ATCCAAACTTATATTGCTCATTACCTTTATCCAAACTAGAACCATCTATTGGATATTTAGTCAACTCGCAACTACACTGGTGCCTCCACCCCATTCTACATGATGTGGATCACATGGATTAGTCCAAGCGCCGCCCCACTCGAAACCAGCATCCTTAATTGCTTGTAATATACATGGTGATAAATCACAATCAGCAGGATTACAAGCTCCTTGATGATCTAAATTAGTAGGTTTATTAAAATCTAAAGCATAACCAAAAGCATGTTCACTAAGATAGTTGCCTTTCCCTTTAACCCGACAGCAAAAGTTGTCATAAACTGTTATTGGAACGTCACAAGCTAAAAGTTTTGCACTTAGATCTTCCCACTTGTCTTTAATCTGTTTATTTACTAAAACACCAGGATTATTGGCAAAATTTATTTCAACCAAATCGCTCGTTTTATATGCTTGGACCATTGGATTATAATTAGCAGATGTATTATGATTTTTTTCAGTACAATCACCAATAAATTTTTGATTTTGAGTTGCTGAACAGGTATTTGCAGCACCCCAGTTAATATTACCATGAAAATTAACACTAGTGGCACTTAAATTTAAAACTAAAGT
>JACOZM010000027.1 GCA_016181345.1 Candidatus Woesearchaeota archaeon | reverse complement strand
AAAAAAGAGGTTTTGGCTATTGTACTTTGTTTCTTCATCATTGGTTGTGCAGAGCAAGAAATTGGGTCTGTTGGTAAACCCGTGGATGAACCTCTAGATGAACCTGTAGATAAACGCGCAGGTGTTGGAGATTTACAACAGGTAGCAGATGCTTCAGAAGAAGTGCGGCTTCCAGAAGAATCACCACAAGAACCAATTGAAGAGATTAAAGAACAGGAACTTTTACGAGAAATAGAGCAAGCATCTTGTGAAACCTTCTTATTTAAGGACTTACCTGTTAACCTTGATAAAATAGATCACATCGAGCCGATGGGCAGTTTACATGGTGAACACGTAACACCAATTGATCATCAATATTTTCATAAATTTGGAAATACGGCGGCAAATATTGAGCTGTTTAGCCCCGCAGATGGGGTCATTATTAGTATGCAACATATGGGATCTTTCCGTGGAGATGATAAGAATCGGGAACCTATGGATGATTATAGGTTAGTGATAGAGCATGACTGTGGTATTTCCACGATTTTTATCCACATTGACAAATTATCGGAGAGGATTAAAAAAATTGCCCCAGAGTTTGGTAAATACAAGTCTGTCCATCTTGATGTAAAAGCAGGAGAAGTATTGGGGTGGTTTGATGAGAGTTCTGATTTTAATGTAGTTGACCAGAATTTTCAGATACAATGGATTAATCCAGCTAGTTATGATTCCGACCAGAACCGAGGACATATCCAAGATTCTTTTCTCTATTTTGAGGAGCCATTGAAACAAGCACTAATCACTAAGAGCCTGAGAACAGCAAAGCCTGAAGGGGGAACATTAGACTATGATATTGATGGAACACTCCAAGGTGTCTGGTTCAAAGAAGGGACGAAAGGTTATGAAGGATTAGCAAGAGACAGATATTGGGCTGATCACTTAGCCATCGTGCCTGATAGTATTGACACAGACCATATTCTTTTTTCTCTTGGTACTTTTGAGGGAAGAGCACAGCAGTTTGGAGTTCGTGGAAATGTGCCGTATCCAAGAGATGTCACTCTGGATTCAGGACTAGTAGAGTATGAATTAGTCGGGTTTTATTTTTACTTAGATGGACAACGATGGGATTTTAAGGGATTAACAAAAGATCTGATGATTAAGAATAATGATGATGTGAGAGGAGTAGCTTTAGTCCAGCTGGTTGACAAAAGAAGATTAAAACTAGAGCTATTTGAAGGAAAAACCGGAAATCATGTGAATGGCTTTACGGACAAGGCAGTATTCTATGAAAGGTAGATGCTTAAATAAGAATTTTTTTTTTGTCTAATAAGAATTCTTTATCTAAGAGTCATAGCTTTACTACTGTGAGGATGAGTTATTTTATAACTATTATTATTTATCTTATTTTTTATTGTTTAAGTAGTTTCAAGTTCAACAGGGATGGGACTTACTCCTGTTAAAACGGTTGCAATATAACTAACTACTCTCTTTCGTTCTAGGAATGGGGATACGTACATTGCAGCATATACGTTTATCCCCTCATGTTCTAGAGCTATTTCTGAAAGGGTTGTTGTTGCAAAATCATGTATCGTTTTTTTTGATCTAGTGAATTCAATATCTAATCCTTCACCTGTTGTGTCAAATTCTGACTCGTAGATTTGATCTTCTATAAGAATATGAACCAATGTGCGTTGATTTGTGGACTTAATCTCAGTTAATTCACTAAATCTTATCATCCCAATTAATTTATCTTCTAATTCTGAAACTATATCGGTGGCATCGACTAATTTATTATAGCAGACTTGATATTTTGTTACAATGTAACCTGCTACTCTTTCAATTGCTAATTGATCATCTCTTGATACCAAATCCTGATCTTCTTCGTGTTCTACAATAAGTGTAAGATCATATTTATCGGCCCATTCAGATCTGATGGTAACCTTATTAATACCTTCATCTTTAAGATCAGCTAGTCCTTCTCTGATTAATTGTTGTAACCCTCTCCTTTTAAAACGAGCAATCTCTCTGTCTGCTGCAAGTAAAGAGCCACTGGCTATAATTAATTCGGTGTCTAATTGATTATACTGTGTATAATGTTCTTCATGAGTTGACATTAAATCTGACATGCTTCTTATTTACTCGGTTTATTTAAATAATTTATCTCGAAAGTTAAAGTAAGTTAAAATGAGTTCCAAAAATAATCTTTTTTTTAAATCTAAAGAAGTATTCTTAAAATCCTTCCAGGCTCTTTTGTTCCTCTAACTTTTTAGCTTTAATCCTTCGTATCATATCATCATCTTTTTCTAAAACAGATTGGATCTCTTTTGCTCTTTGGATCACTTCTTCTGGTATCCCTGCAAGTTTAGCAACATGAACTCCATGACTTTGTTCTGATGCTCCTTCTAGGAGCTTATGAAGCATGATAATCTCTCCTTTATATTCTTTAACAGCCAGATGATAATTCTTGATGTTTGCAAATTTTTCTGCTAATTTATTTAGAACATGGTAATGAGTTGCAAACATCGTTTTTGCTTTAATATTGTTATAAATATGTTCAGCAACACTCCAAGCAATACTTACTCCATCAAATGTAGATGTTCCTCTGCCTATTTCATCTAAAATGATCAGACTTTTTTCTGTTGAGTTCTGGAGAATTGAAGCTGTTTCCTGCATTTCAATCATAAATGTGCTTTGACCAGAACTTAAGTTATCCGAAGCTCCTACTCGAGTAAACACGCGGTCAGTTATTCCAAGGATGGCTTTTTCTGCAGGAACAAAAGAGCCTATCTGAGCCAGTAGGACAATAAGAGCTGTTTGTCGCATCACGGTTGATTTTCCGGACATGTTTGAGCCGGTAATGATCATCATTTTTCCAGGATGGAGATCAACACTATTAGGGATAAATTGTTTTTGAATGGTTTCAAGAACAGGATGCCGGCCGTTTTCAATCCGGATACTATTTTCAGCAATAAGTTCTGGTTTGACATAATTGTTTTCAAGAGCTACCTTTGCCAGCGAAGATAAGGCATCAAGTATGGCTACTTTTTTTGCTGAATCTTGGATATCTTCTGTGCGCGAGGAAATTTGACGTATGATGTCTTGAAACAGAATATATTCAAGATTGTTTATTTTTTCTACAGCACCAAGAATCTTCTCCTCTTCAATTTTTAGTTCTTCAGTAATATATCGTTCAG
>JACOZM010000026.1 GCA_016181345.1 Candidatus Woesearchaeota archaeon | reverse complement strand
TATCTAATGATTATATTAAAATTTCTTTTTAAGAAGAATGAGCTACTATTTTAATGTAGTTAGTGCAGTGACAACTTATGTTTAAATAGGTTATAATCAATTATTGATTAAATGTTTTAGTTACAAAATATATAGGTATTTCTAGTTGTTATCGGTACTTGCAAATTTTATTTATTATCTTTGCTAGAATGTTTTAGGTTAATTATAATTAAGTTCAATTAATTAAAACTTAAATTTTTAAGAATGATAAGTTATTATCTGTGCTTAAATATTTTACTTCTACTTGCCAATTTTTTCTGGACCTCGTCAAATAAAATTTCTCGCAGGATGGATTGGTGGATACCTTTTCGCGTTTCTCCTGCAAACTTAACTTCGCCAAGGTATGTGCGGTTCTTTAATATTTTTTTAAGCCCATTTACTGTTAAATTGTGCTTCTTAGCAAGCTTGTTAAGACTAATATTGGTATGATAAAATTCTTCAAAAATAGCTTGAATGAGGCCTTCTTTTTGTGGATCTGCCTTTAGTTCCTTATTCACCATTATGTACCCTAATGGGGGTTTAGTAACAATGCCTCCTTCTTGTGTTTTCCTATTCATTCCAAATGTTGTTCGTTCACCAATAATATTACGTTCAAACTCAGCAAAAGCAGAAATAATATGGAACATTAATTTTCCGGAAGCAGAAGCAGTTTCAATGCGGTCCTGCAAGGAGATAAAATCAATCCCCCATTCCTTGAGTTTATCGATAGTTAGAATTAAATCTTTTAAGCTTCGACTAAACCTATCTAACTTGTAGATAAAGATAGCGGAGAATGATTTGTTTTCAGCATCGCTTAAAAGTTTTAGAAGTGCTGGGCGCTTTTTAATATCCTTTGCTGATTTTCCTTCGTCACGATACACTTCAAAAATGTCGTAGCCAAGTGCTTTGGCATAATTTTTTAACGCATTTTCTTGTCCTGCTAGGGAGTACCCATGTAGGGCTTGATCTTCAGTAGAAACACGAATGTAAATTGCAGCTAGGGGTTTCTTAAAGTCCTCTGATTCATTAGAAGAGTGCTTTTTTTGTGTACTTAGGGTTGACATCAATGACCTCTGTGCTATTCTTTGTGTACTTAGGGAGCCCTAAGTATATAAATTTTCCTCTAAAATGGGGGGAAACGCCAATTTTAGTGAATTATCTACAGTCAGATGGGCTTTTTTTGTTACTTTTAGTTAGCTCCTCATTAGTATCAAGGGCCACTGGAGTTTATTGTGTAATCAATAATTAACTTCAGCTAGAATTAAGATAGCTATGAACTGGGCGGAGTGCTATGGGGTGCAAGAGTGTGGTCTTGATGAGCTTTGCACTCGTAATAAGACTTAATGGCATTGTTTATGTTGATTGCTTGGTTGAAGTTTTCCAATAGATCTAATAATTAAAGATTAGCAAGTAGTGGGTGCTTTTTTCCCTTGGTAACAATCATTGCCCAAAAATTTAAAACTTTTAAGCGATAGCTATAAGTTTCATCATTGTTAGCCAATATAAATAGTATTATTTTTGATTAAATGTTTTGATTCAGTTTATTTATTCTCAACGTTATTAACAATTAAATATCTTAGAACTAAAACATTCTGTCATTGATTATAAATTTTGTTTGTTAATAATTCACTTCTTTTCAACAAAGTTGATGACTGGTTTCTTTGCACTGCCAGTAAGAACACTAGTTGTGTTGTTGGCGTTACTAATTGTTTCTAAGTCTTGATCTAATTTTCTTGTATCTTCAACATCTTTAATTTGAATGACATAAGTATATTTTGGCTCTCCATGATCTAAATTACTTGGATGGTCAATCTCAATTTGATAAAATGTATCGCTCGGTGTTTTTCCAATTCTTTTAATTCTTGCTTCCATTCCTGCTTCTATTGTTGGTAATCCATGTAGTCTCTTTCCTTCACTGAAATATGCTTTTAGTAAATGTAATTGCCCTGGTAAGGCTTCAAAACCCCAAATAGGATCATAAGTATAGGTGCTTACTCTTAACGGTTCTGTATCAATACGTACTAATCCAGAGCTGAAGGAAATCATATCCAGGGCAGTTTCTAATTCTCCACGATGTGGATTTCGTGGATGATATCTTTCATTAGGAATTGCCAGCCTCATTTCTGGTATCCATCGTCCATTTCTAATACCTAGCTGTATCTCTGGTCGACCGGCAAGATCGTGGATTAGGGTTGCAGATGTTCCCGTTCCAAGAATAAACTCCCCTTCTCCATATCTTTTCCATCTATCGATGCCCATAGAATTTTCTAGCACCACTCCTTCAATCTTTTGAGGGAGAATGATTGTTCCGTTATCAATATAAACCATGTTTCTTTAAAATCTCCTTAATCTTGTTCTTGTTCTTTCTAAAGCAGCCTCTAATTTAGGGCTTGTTTCCATAGCACCATAGGTAGTTAGTTCTCTCGTTGTAGGATGTTGAGCAAGAAATTCGAAGGCTCCAGCTTTCGGGGCGTCAGAAAATTGATAAGTTTTTAATCCAAAGTCTGTTCTAGTAAAAGTACGCGTTACTTTTGGTGGTGCATCATATCTTGGAACATACTCGTGGAAAGTTAGATTTATTCTTGTTGAACATCCCTCTCCTGCACAGAGAAAACTCATTTGATTATCTTCCATCGAAATACTTGCAACACCTTGATTATAGCAACTCCCTCCAACGTAATTTGTTTCTTTTTCGCTAGTTCTTGATTCCGGGGGGCAAGATTCAATTTTTTGTAAAGTTTTATCCAAGGCTTCTTCTAAACTATCTGTTTTTTCGATTTTTATAGGTTCTCTATTTTCTAAATGCGCTATTGTTACTCCAGCCCCATATAGTAATCCCAGAGCTATCCCTGCTTTTAAGGTCATAGTTACAGCAAAGGGTAATTGGGATATTCGTTCAGATAATGATCTGTTTTTTTTAAGCATGGAAAAGAAATACTCACCTTATTTATAAAGTTTTTCGCCTGTTATCACTTATTGGTAGTTTTTCATTAAATTTATATTGTTTGGTTATCTTATTGTTCCTATCCTAAATAATTTATCTTATTACGAACTTAAGAATAATGATGATGAAGAAGAATTGTCCATTGCTGTAAAATCTTTCTAATGGGATCCCCTTTTCAACTAGCGTATTTAATTTTTCTTTAACAATTGGACAGGATAAATGAGACTTCTTGGCAATTTCTTCAAACGTAAGCTGATGTTCTTCCGTGTACAAAACAAGGAATATCTTTTTTTCATCAGTCGTCAAGGGAGATATCTTTATTTTTTCTACACTGCTATTTTGACTCATCTGAAGCTGATCAAGTCGACTGGAGAGGCGATCCATCTTTGTTTCGATATCATGTAAGTAATCAAAAAGAACTTGAATTTCGTCAGTATTATCGTTGATTGAATTGAGATGCTCTTCTAGAACTCTTTTGATGGAATTAAATTCTTCTTTCATCTTTTGAACCAGTTTTTTTGATTATTAAATAAATATAATAATCTTTTTTGAGAGTGTTTTTATTTTTTTTGCCTTAATTGGATGTTACTGCTCACACTAGTCATTATAAATCATA
>JACOZM010000025.1:5290-8496 GCA_016181345.1 Candidatus Woesearchaeota archaeon | reverse complement strand
GCTTTAATAAATAAAGAAGAAACAAGCAGCTCATTCCAGTGATTCCCACCATGAGTAATAAATGATTGGGATTCCAATCCCGATCAATTAAAATGCCGATTCCGAAAACATGTTTTTCATTGCCGTAGAGGTCTGCTATATGCAAGGGAAGAGCTACTTTCTTCCCTTCATCTACTAATAATCGTAAAAGTTCTTGTTGAGTTCTAGCGTCAAGTTTTTCTTTCTCAACTAAGGCTGTGCCAACCATCTTATACAGGAGAGTTACACCCATCCCTAAAATGACTAATGAAATGATCAGAATAACTAAAAGATTCATTGACAGACTGATGGCACCTTGTTTATGTTTATTATTTAATTGTTTATTACTTAATCTAGACTGAACATTATTTTTATGTTTAGAGGTATACTTTTTCATCGTTGATCATCGCTCTTAAAAAAATGATAAAAAAGAAAATTATTTCCAGATCTCATATTCTTTAATGATGAGGATCATGAACAGCAATAATAGGACTGCACCAGCAATCATATACCATAATCCCGGAAGGACAGTTGTATCTCTAATAGAAGTGTACATCCCCCACCCCATAACCACAAATCCTAACCATAAAAATTTGTCTAAAACTAGTTTCATGATTTCAAATTCTTGATCCGGAGTCATCCGCTTTTTTTGTTTAACCATCTTCTTTCACCTTTAGTACGGTTTGTCGAGTTTTCTATGATCTTATCCTATGAAGTTACATAAAGGAAGAACTGTTTCTTCTCCCAGCAGGCGTTATAATCTGTAGTGCCTTCTGGACAAGCGGCAATAGTGCAGATATAATCATTTCCTCCTAGTAAACCATTTTCTGTTAAAATAATCTTATAAGCTGCAGCTTGAGATGGTCCTACATCTTGTGCTACAGAAGTAATCGAAGGGCGTTTAGTTGGGTCGCTTAATACTTGCTTAGCTTCTATGTTTGTTCTAGTACAATCCGTTATTGTTAAGATGGCTTTGAGGTGATTATCACTCATTGTATTATAATATCCTATTTTTTCTGCTTTGGTTTTTCCTCGGCCGATCTCAACACGGTCAGAGATAGTTATTGGATTCTGAGAAGTAGGTTCAGCTTCTAATTGAGTTAAATCTAATGCTCCGGGAATTCGTTCTATTCCTCCTTTAAATATCGTTTTTGTTAACGTCAAACCTAAACCTAAAACAACAAATGCAATTACAATGACAACAATGGCCGTAATTGATAGTTCTAAAGAACCTTTTTTATTCATCATCACACCTCTTTTTTGATTAGCGGTATACTCTTCGCTTCTTTAATCTTGATATTCCTAGCATTATTTCGTCCTATAAAAAGCTTGCGGTAATTTTAAGCTTTATGTTGGGTCAAAATATCTTTTCTCTTCACTTTTTTTTCTATAAGACGTTCTGGCTTCTCTTTTCTTCTGCAGGAACTCTCTTTAAAATAACTTATTGAGGACTATACTCCATAGTTTTTCTCCAAATAAGAAGAGAAAATATGCTAACAAGAAACTGGGAATAAATGGGATCCCATCCTTAATCAAGATTTTTTCTATTTTTTTTTCTGCCATCCATTTTCTTAGCTTTAGGACATCATTTTTTTCGACTGTTTTTTTTTCCATGAGAACTTTTCCGTTGGCTTTTACATCTTCTGCCAGCCAATCTCCTTCAGTTAATTTTAATGGTGAAATCCTTCGATAGAAATTCATCTCTTCTATTAGATTGATGGATGTAATTAAGTAGAATAAAGGTAATGGAAAGAGGGCCAAAGGCCAGAATAGTTTATTATAAAATGTTAGTCCGAGAAGAAAAATAGTTCCAATAATAAGGCCAATATGTAAGAGATGATGTTTTTTTAATGTAGTTATAATTGGTTTTGACATCTCTTTCCATGACCTGATCATCAGAAAGAACATCCATGCTAATCCATAGATTGAGCCAACGAGGAGTAAAGCTAAAAAGTACCATAAGACGTTCAAACTTGATACGGAAAAAGGAAGGCTAATTCCAATTACTGCGCCCATGCCCATTAATAGCTTGGCATCTCCTCCTCCCCACTGGCTGACGATATAAAATAAGTATCCGACGGCAAATAAAACTGCAAATCCGAATAGTCCGCTGAAGAGAATATTCCAATCTCCATTCAGAGAAAAAATGAGTCGAATACCTAGCGCAGAGCAGAGGATTCCATAACTGAGCCAATCAGGAACTTCCCTACTTTTTAAGTCTGTATAAGAAGCAATAAGCAAACCAATTAAAGCAATAATAGTTAACATTATTTCTAACATCATTTCTAAATCACAGATGAGAATAAAAGTTTAAAGTTTATTAAGGTTTGGTTAAGATCGGTTATGAAGGATGCACTATTCTTCTTCTCAGTTTTTGATACATTTCTCTTGCTTCTGCAACTTGCTGCTTTAATTCCTCATTAAGGGGTGAGGATCCCATTTCACAATATCTTATAAACCGATAGATTAGCATTTCTCCAGATCGCAGCATTACTTTATCATTAGTAGTTTCTGTCACGTGTGCAGCTTGGATTGCAGCTTTTCTCGAAACATTTGCTCTTAACCTTGCACCGCTTTCAACATAAGTGGCTGCTTCTGCAGCGGAATGATACATAGTAAATGATTTTCTTCTCCAGAGAACTACCTTTGTAGAAGAGTCTTTTGTTTCAAAACTTCCTGCCAGCTTATTGGCAGCATCTCCTGCCATTTCATACTGACAAAATGCAGCATTATTATTCACACCAAAACTAACATCGCCGGCTTCTTTACCATAAGCATAACAGGCGTTTAAAGGAGATATTTCCCCGCCATTCCTTATATGTCTTTCCCACGCCATCACTCCGGCATGACCTGCAAACAATGTTCTCAAATGGTTTATCGTTAATTCTTCTAAGCTTCCTGTTTCTTCAGAACGTACTCGTTGTAATCCAATCTCATTAAGTTTGAATAAAACATTGATGTATGATTTATCTGCAGGGGTAAGATATAGTTGTTCCAGAATATGGTGCTTTCCCAGTTCTCCTAGATGGGTTAAAGCGATAATGTCTAACTGACTAAAATCTGCTTGATCCAGGAATCTTAAAACTTCTTCTCTATGTTCATCTTTAAGATATCTTTTATATCTCGTTCTATCTTTTAAGTCCCTTGTTTGAATCATCATATCTACAAATCAACCTGTTTTTTATAAA
>JACOZM010000025.1:0-5280 GCA_016181345.1 Candidatus Woesearchaeota archaeon | reverse complement strand
AATACTCCTCCCGTAACCTTTAAATATTGCTGGTCATTTATAAGGTAGATAATAATTGAAGGGTCTGTTGAATAGGATACAAGAAATAGAAATATGTTCTGCAGGCAAATCAAAGATAAATAGGTGATAGCTATGGCTGAAGATGATTATGAAATTCTCCCGCATCAATTGTTGCAAGACTTAAAGTTTGATGTTGAATCTCTTAAAAAGAAATTAACGCAACCCGATGCTAAAGCGAATGAGTTGATTTTAGAGATTGAGAGTATGAAGGATTCTATCCATGAACTCAATGATGTCTTCAAGAAAGCTTTAGATGAGACAAAAGGTGAATCAATCAGTTCGACGATTAAAGAATTAAAAGAGAAGATAGACAATGTTGTTGATCAGAATGAAACGATCGCTAAAGCTCTTATTTCGATTTCAGACAAGTTAGATAATTTTATGGATGGGCAGCGCCAAGCTAAATCAATGCCAAGGCCTGTTCCTGTACAGCATACGATGGGTCCGCCGGGAATGCCGATGCCGGGAAGGATGGCTCCTCCACCAGAGATGCCTAGGCAAATGTCTATGCCTCCGATGCAGCCGATGGGTGGGATGTCATTATCGAATGGGATGCCAATGCCACCTCCTACTGTTCCGGTTCCTCCTCCTCCGTCGCCAGGATTGAAACGAAAAGGATTATTTCAATAATGAAAGTACGAGTGTCATTTATTAATTTTAAAGAGGTTGGAGATTTATTTCAATGAGGTTATAACTATGACCATTTCCGCTTTAGATCTGTTAAGTAAGCTGTCATCTGCATTTCAAGTGCAGAACGAAGTTTTTTCTAAAGAGGAAATCAAGAAAAAAATTAATGAGATCAAATACTTATCAACGCAAAAGAAAATTCCAAAAATTACACTTAGAAAAGAAATAATTCATCTAGAAAACCAATTTAAGAAAATCGAGTTCTTAGAAGAAGCATTAGAACGCCAGAAAAGATTAGAAAAATCAAGAATTGCTGCACTAAAAAGGCAAAACGAAGCTTTAAAGAAAAAATTGGCTCTCTCAGGAGATCAAGATTTAACGAAGAAAGTCAATAAGTTAACTCATCTTATCGGTGATTCGCTAGCGAAGTCTGAAGTAAAGAATGATGTAGAGTTGAGTGAAAAGATTGCTGAAGAGATGAAACAAACCTGGAATTCAATGAACGATCAATCTTCTGAGACTATAGGTAGTAGTTCTCCTCTTCAAATAGCTTTATCTGATGAAGGAAAGATAGAAGATTTGCGTCGAATGGATATGCTCAAGAGAAGAATAGAGATGCTCAAGCAGGAGTTGGAAATTACTCAATTTCGTGATCCAAATGGTGAGAAGACAAAAATTATTGAAGCTCAGATCAGAGATTTAGAGAGTGCAATCTTAAAATTTGCTGAACGTCATCCAGAGCTGATCATCACTGAAGTTGGAACGGCAGAGTTTACATCGCCGGAATCGGATTTGCCTGATTTTTTGGCGTCCGATTTGCCGTTGAAAGATTCTTCTGTTGGTGAAGAAGATGATAAAGAAAAATTGCCTAAAGAGTTTACTGGAAGCACTTCAAGCATCCCGGGAATAAAACACGATCTCATCTTTAATCCGCTTCCTCCTCCTTCGGAGGCAGACGAAAAAAAAGATCTGCCGTTGCCTCCTCCTCCGAAGAGGATAGTTTAGGACTAGTATTTCTTAAGTAAGGTATGTTTAAGTATAGTTTTTTTTGAAGACTTTTCAACTGAAAAATAAAAAAGAATCTTTTGAACTCTTTACAGATCTCTTCCCATAACTGTTTTTCGGCCGTTTTCTTTAGCTCTTTTTGCTGCATCTAAAACTAGTTGTTCAACTTTTTTGTCCAGAATGTCCATGAAATCCTTGGATACTTGTTCGGCGCCGATGCCGCATTCTTTCAACATTTCTTTAACTTGTGTCCTGACGGTAATCATAGCTTTATGAAACACATAAACTTTATAAAAGTTGCCGTCTTTTCTCTCGATACAATGGATATGTGTATCTTCTGTAAAATTGTCAAAGGAGAAATTCCCTGCTATAAGATTTTTGAGGACAAGGATTTTTTGTCGTTTTTAGATATCCGTCCAACTAATCAAGGACATCTCTTAGTTATTCCTAAAAAACATTATCGTTGGGTTTGGGACGTTCAGGAAAATTATTCTCTACCATGCAATAAGGTGGCTCAGGCGTTAAAGAAGGCTTTTCATACTGATTACATCGTTTCTTTTGTGATGGGAAATGAAGTTCATCATGCCCATATTCATCTTGTTCCGCGATTTAAAGATGATGGTCATGGCGGCTTAATCAATCTGAAGAATATCAAACAATTTTCTCCTGAAGAGATGAAAGGTATTGCAGAGAAGATAAAAAAATACTTATAACTGTAATAATTTATCGTAGTGTTGTCTGTAGTTGTTAAATATTGGTAAGTTTCCAGCTAGTGTGAGGTTATCCAATGAAAATAGAAAAAAAAGTATGGCCACGATATTTTCAAAAAATTTTAGAGGGAAAAAAGAATTTTGAGTTGCGGTTAGCTAATTTTGCCTGCAGGGAAGGAGATATTTTAGTTCTGCGTGAATGGAACCCTGATAATTCCGTTTTGGAGTCCTTCTGAGATAGAAGAGCATGGATTTCAAATCATTAGTTTTAGGAGTAATTAATTCTTATTATTACTATTTTTCTGGAACTTGCGTTTAAAAAGAAAAAGTTTAATAAATAATGATAAAAAGATGATAAAAGAGAGAAACTGGTTAAAAATAATGATGAAGCTGTTTAACCTGGTTTTTCGCGGCCCATTTCGATTGGGCATTCGAAAGCTATCTTCGCTATGCTTGATAGCACATAAAGAATGAAGGCGGTGTAGCTAAGTCTGGTTATAGCGTCACGCTCATATGGTTGAGCAATGAGACTGTGAAATGCAAGCGGACAACCTTCGCTTGCTCGCAATTCACTGTCAATGACTAAACTTGACATATAACTGGGTTACGTGAAGGTCGGGGATTCAAATTCCTCCACCGCCACTTTATTTTTTCTTAATCTCTTTTTAGTACTTTTTTTAGTTGTTTTTTGATATAGAAATAAGATTGATTTTGGATAAAAATGGTCTATATCACCTAAAATATTCTTAGGAACTAATCAGTTTGATTAACTAATAATTTTAACTTAACTATACCTCTATTCTTTCAAATGAATACGTTCCTATTAAACTGATGATTAATGTAACGACTACCATGACTCCTAAATCTAAGCCTAAGCCAAAATGTGATGCTCCGTTTAAGCTCGCGCGTAATCCATCAATACCATATGTTAAGGGATTTAGATTTAAGGTAATCTCTAATGCACGAGGGATGTTTTCAATAGGAAATAATGCGCCTGATAGGAAGAATAGGGGCATAATAATAAAATTAATGATCAACGGAAAAGCCTGCATGTCCTGCATTTTAGAGGCAATAGCTGTTCCTAGAGCGGTAAATAAAATAGATATAAGCATCATAAATAAAATAACTAATGGCAATTCAACCCAATTTGTGATTTGGAATCCTAAAGGTAAAGAGATGAGTAATATGATTACTCCCTGCAAAAAGGCAACCGTTGCTCCTCCTAAAGTTCGGCCGATCATAATGATACTTCTTGGGACTGGCGCGACTAACGTTTCTTTTAAAAATCCAAATTGTCTATCCCAGATAATTTCTATACCCATAAACATAGCGCTAAAGAGGATACTCATAGCGATAATCCCTGGGGCGAGAAATTGCAGGTAGTTTCCAGCTCCCGCTTCTTGATAAATCTGGCCGAAACCAAAACCTAGAGCTACTAAAAATAAAATCGGCTGGCCTAGTGAGCCGATCATTCTAGCTTTAGATCGCCAATATTTCTTTAATTGACGTTTCCACATCACGTATATTATCTGAATCATTTTTTCCACAACTTTCTTTGCATTCTCATCCTTTCAGTAGCAGAGGAATTTTCGTCACGAATACCGTGGCCGGTTAATTTAAGAAAGGCTTCTTCTAGCGTACTTGTTTTTGTCATAGACTTTAGTTCTGCAGCCGTTCCTTGATGGAGAATTTTTCCGTGATCTATGATAGCAATAGAATCAGCAATCTTCTCTACTTCTTCCATATAATGGGTTGTTAGGAAGACGGTCATGCCTTCTTTCTTGTTTAAATTAACGATGTGTTCCCATAAATGTTTTCTGGTCTGCGGATCTAAGCCGAGTGTAGGTTCGTCTAAAAAGAGAATTTTTGGATGATGAATTAAGCTTCTGGCAATCTCTAAACGACGCTTCATCCCTCCCGAAAATGTTTTGACAAAATCATCTTTTCTATCCCAGAGTTCGACTTCTTTGAGGAGATATTCTATCCGTTCCTGGCTCAATTTTTTTGGTACTGAATAAAGAACACTATGAAATTCTAGATTTTCTAATGCGGTTAGCTCATCATCCAAACTTGGGTCTTGAAAGACAATTCCAAAAGATTTCCTCGCTTCTTCTTTTTCAGTTAAAGGATTAAACCCATGTAGGCTTACTTCTCCAGATGTAGGATGTAATAAGGTTGTTAAAATTTTAATCGTTGTTGTTTTTCCAGCTCCATTCGGGCCGAGGAATGCAAAAATTTCTCCTTCTTTAACTGAAAAGGTGATATTATCTACTGCTATAAGCTCTTTAAACTTCTTGGTTAAGTTTTTTACCTCAATAATATCCATTTTTTGCTGTAATAAGGATATCTTTAAATAAGTTATTATTGTCTTCTGGTTGTTCACTATTCCTTAACTTTTACAGAAATCTTTAAATAAACGTTACTTTCTTTGAGTTTTTATGCCAGCGTCGCATAATCTGGTATTGCGCAAGCCTGGAAAGCTTGTTTCCGCAAGGATATCTCGGTTCAAATCCGAGCGCTGGCGTACCTTTTAATTTTAGAAGAATAAATAGTGAAATAGTTTTGGAATAGACTTATGTTCTTATATTTTAACTATTCTTGCGTAAGTAATTTAAATATTCGTACTTCAGAGAGAAAATATGCTACCAAAATACATTAATCCTATCTATCGTGACTTTGATTATACTGCTTCGTCTCATCAACGTGAGGTTGTTGCTATTCTTTCTGCTCTTGTGGAACGATATCAAGGAGTTATGCCTAATGTAAGATCTGCTAAGCAGTTAGAGACAGTATCATGGGATAGAAAATCTAGAAAAGAATCACCTCGATTAGTTGTTTCTTGGGATGTTCGTTCAATGAATGATCAGTTGTATGGGAG
>JACOZM010000024.1 GCA_016181345.1 Candidatus Woesearchaeota archaeon | reverse complement strand
CTAGTTTTACCTCAATGGCAGACGCAATAAATTCTGCCGTCGACAGAAATGTTTCGGTTGTCATCGCTTCGGGAAATAATGGATGGACAGACGGCATTACGGATCCTGCTTGCATTCAAAACGCTACTCCTATAGGAGCCGTTACTAGTACCGATGGAATAACCTATAATCGTGGCACCCTTCTTTCAGTTTTAGCACCAGGTACATCAATTACATCAACAGAATCAAGTTCAGGAGGAACCTGCGGAGCTCCTGGTGGGGATTTTGGTGATTGTTCAGGAACATCAATGTCTACTCCTCATGTTGCTGGGGCATTTGCACTATTTCACCAATATTGGAATCTGGCTTATGCTCTTGAGCCAACTCCTTCGCAGATTGAATTAAAATTATCTGTCTCCGGAAAAAGTATTGATGATACTTCTAATTCAGGAAAGAACTATTCTCGAACAGATGTTTTGGTTGCATTACAACCATATCTTAATTTTACCAGCAGTAGTCTTAGCAATGCTTCAACGATCATTCAGACTCATGCATTAATCAATATTACTTCTGACGTTAACCTTTCTGCTCCGCTTTTGCAATGGACGTACAGTAATGGAACAATAAGAAATTATACGATGACTTCTAATCCTAGCAATATCAACTATCCTAAGAGCCAAAATAGTCCTAATGTCGCGGGATTTAATTATTATTATAATCTGACGAACCTACCTTCCGGCAACCATAGCTATAAAGTTTATGGAAATGATACAGCAAACTTGCTCGGGACAAGTTCAACAAGAAGCGTTGAAGTTGATAACACTAGTCCTACTATTACATTTAATTCTCCTACTAATAATTCGTTCCATAATTCTGCTCTCACTCTGAATATCTCGCTCAGCGATTCTTTATTATCTCACTCAAACTATAGCATCACGAACTCTAGTAACAGCCTTCTCAAACAAAACTCCACAACTTCTAAAAATTCCGCTGCAAACATTAATTCTGCTACGTTTACCTGGACAGACTCTCTCGACCTTTCTAATTCTACCTTTCCGGATGGAAATTATACACTCGCCGTCTGGGCAAATGATTCACTGAATAATATCGCCGTATCAACTATAACTCTTGTCATTGACAAAACATCTCCCTCATTTTCATCCATCAATATTAGTCCTTCAACAATATACAATAATGATACCGTTACAATAAGGATTAACATTACTGATCTCTATCTTAACACATCTACATTATTCATCCAATCAAATTTTTCCGGAACAGCGACGAATTATACTTTGAGCTTAGAGTTGGGAGGACAAGAAAATCGTTACAACTATACAATAAACTAACCAAGAAAACGTTTCTTATCAATTTCATCTTGCCGACCGTGCAACCAACCTCAATAAATCAGGAACGTACTCATTTATCGTCAGTAACCGCCCCCCTACAGGATTTAATATCACTTTCCCCTTAACGGGAAGTATTTTGGAAGTAGGAAATCAATCTCAGTTTAACGGAACTGCAACTGATGCTGACGGAGATTCTTTAACCTATCTTTGGAATTTTAGTGATAGCCCCTCTCTAACTAATGGACAAAATCCCACTCACCAATTTAATACGACGGGAACATTTACTGTTTTCCTGAATGTTTCTGATTCATATGGCGGCGTGCTGGCTGATAGAGTAAATATCACTATCACTGTCAACGACACTCGTTCTCCAACGGCTAGTTCTTTAATTTACTTAACAACGCATCATCTTCAAGAAGATGGAGCAAACTATAGTGTCAATGGAACTTGGTTTGATTATTCTGGTATTTTCTCTATGGGGTTAACATATAGAAACAACACCCAAACACTTACTCCGACTCAAACCTGCAGTGATGGGAATACAACTTGGAATTGCTCTTGGAACCTTGGCGCATTGAAAGTAGGAAATTATAATTTTACCATTAATAGTACAGACAATTATTCTGTTTATCATACAAACTCCACTACCTATTCGTTTAGCGTTATTTCTTGTTCTGACAGCACAGAAAATGGAGATGAAACCGGGATAGACTGCGGGGGAAGCTGTAGTGCCTGTGCAAGCAGCTCAAGTAGTTCCAGCAGCTCTAGTTCTTCAGGGGGTGGAGCAGGAGGTGGAGGAGCAGCAACAACATCTACTCCCTCGGTAAGCTCTACAGGAGAAACAGAAGAATCATCGGAAGAAACAGCAAGTAGCGGTGAAGCAGCAGCTTCTGAAGTTGCTTTAGGAACATCAACTGCATCTGGATCTGGAAGCTCATCATTTTCACAAGATGTCCTGTTGGAAGAAGGACAGAAAGCCCAGCTTACCTTAAACCAGGATAATTTAGCAGTTAAAGGATTGGATCTTCAATCAAAAGTAAATAAACAGACAACATTCGATTTTTTATATCTTGAGTCTAGGCCAGAAAAAACAAAAGAATTAATTAATGTTTATCAATATTTTGAGATTAATGTTAACTTAAGTGAAGATGAAATTGAAAAGGCAGTTATCTCATTTGAAGTTCCTTTCACTTGGCTTGGCGAAAAGAATTTTGTAAAAGATTCTATCGCTTTGATGACCTATGAGAATGATAAATGGGTTAAACTCCCAACAGAAATACTCAACTCTACCGAAACCTCTTATCTTTATCAATCAAAGCTGAAGCATTTTTCCTATTTTGCCATTACAGGAAGCGAAGCATCTGGAAACATATTTGCTACTCTAGGGAATATGATTAAGAAGCTTCTTCCCGATCATTTTGGAATGAGGCAGATAGTCTTAGTTTCATTGGTTTTAATAATTATTCTATTATCTGTTGTCTATTACGCCTTACGCGATAAAGAATAGATTCTCTGTTATGGGTTGTGATTCATTCATATTTGTGAGGCATTGTATAAGGTCTGCGAGATATCTCACTTCATCGTTGGTTTCTCACCTCTAAAGAGAAAAACAGAAATATTTATAAACGAACAGCTTTTTATTTGCACAAAGATGAAAAGAAGTTCTCGAAGATGGAAAAAGAAAGGCCAGATGCGCTGGAAGTGGCAGCGTAAGAAGATGAAGAAGGCCAAGAAGAAAAGAAAGATTAACGCTGCATAGGTAGTTCTTTATTATTCTATATATTTATCTTTAGTTATTTTTATATTTTTAATGTTAGATCCATTCTCCTTAAGATTTTTTATTTTTTGATTATCCCTGTTTAGGTCATCTCTGTTTAGATTTCAAGTGTTAGACTATCTTTTTATAATCCTCTAACTTTTTCTCTCGTATAATTATTGTTTATAATAACCTAATTATTTAAATATTTTTTAATGAAAATAGAACTATTTTTCAAGAAATTATTTTAACAATTCCTTTATCGGCATCAACTTCAACCTTCATCCCATCCTTTATTTTTTTTGTTCCAACAATCGTCCCGATAACACAAGGTTTTTTCAATTCCCTTGCAACAATAGCTGCATGAGACAATATCCCTCCAGCATCCGTCACAAATCCTGCTGACTTTTTCATTAACGGCAGATACTCAGGGCGTGTCATCCCCGTTACTAAGATATCCCCAGAATTAAAAACGTTAACCCTATGCGGATCAAAAACTACCCTTGCAATCCCCCGAATCCTTCCTGGATAAGCTGTAGCCCCCTTGATCACTTTCCCTCTATAAGTAATGATCATCTTATTTTTTATTCTCCTAAATTCTTTGCCAAAATAAAACGTGCATTTTCCGTCATGAAACCAGAGCGCGCATCCTTTTTCTCTTTTTCTCAAAATATCTAATGGCGGCAAAATCCCTTTTTCAAAATAATTTTTAACCTCATCATGGGTGATATATCTCATCCACGTAGCAGCAACATTCTCCAGTTTAGAAATAACTTTTACTATTCTCTTCAGAACATAATCTACTTCATCATAGACGGGTTCTGTATATGTTCGTGCTCTAGAAAAATAAAGCAAATACTCCCCTAACCTTTCTTCATCAAGATAATCTGCAGCTTTTTTAATTACAAAATTAGGGGGAACATGAGAAAAAGTAGCATCTACAAGACGTTTATAATCCTCATAATCATACTGGCTCTTCTGTTTCAGACGATCAATCAGCTTAAAGATTGCATCGGTTTCTTCCATTACTCGTCGACACCATCGTTTAGCCTCTTGGATGTTTTTTATCCTCTTAGCAAAATGTTTTCCAATTTTATTTAGCTGTACTGTTGGAAGAAAACAGGAAACGCCTTCTCTATCTGCAATCATGATTGCATCAGTAAATTTCTTTCCAATCTCTTCTTTAATGTTTTTAGTATAGAGCACACCGTCGATAGAAGTAAATTGTAATCCCCATTTTCCCGCCCATAACTGATCCCAGGAAAAGGTCTGGTTATTTTTTGTCATTTCATCATAAGTTCTCTTTGTCCTTTAAATTTATTGTGCTTAAACCTTGTTTTTTCCTCTAAAAACAGCTTATTTATCATAGAAAGCTTTATAAATAAACCATAATCCTTAGTCTAAATAAAAAATGTGCACTCAATTAATCTTGGGTGTGAATTAGGTGATCCATAAAATAGCTTTGTGAACAATAAGTTTCAGAAATAAC
>JACOZM010000023.1:975-4243 GCA_016181345.1 Candidatus Woesearchaeota archaeon | reverse complement strand
AAATATAAAGAATAAGGAATTAATTGTTGCTCTGGGGATTGTTTCTGAAATCAGCTATTTTCTAAAAAATCCTAATTATTCTTTTGTCAAAGAGCAGACACTTACAAGGGCGTAGTGTGCCTATCAATTGCAAGTGCAGGAAAAATCCTTAGCGAAGTAAAACAGCAGATTCAATCTCAAGTAACCTGGAGAATGAAAAGTTCAGGCGGCGAACATTATTTAAAAGTTAAAACTTCAGAAGGAGAAGAAGAAATAAAAGTAGTGATAACTAAAGAATTTAAATACGAAACCCCAATTTCTTTTTTTGAAGATTCTGATATTAAAAGTTTGCAGGTAAATTATGAAAAATTAAAGCCTCTGGGAACCCTTTCAATCTTTGGCTGGGAACCTGGCTGGCTGGGTCTTTATATTATCCTCTCTATTGTTTTCAGCATGGGATTACGAAAAGTATTAAAAGTCTATTGATCATCGACAAAATAGTCCTAGAAACTTTAGCAGCTAGCAAATAAGTTATCAATCTCAAATTATATTCACAGATACTAAGGAGGTGTGTGAAATGGAAGGAAAAAAGAGTGAAGGTCATGAAGGAAATAGTCCTGGATTTTCACCAAAGGGATTAGGCTCAGAGCATTCTGTTCATAAAACTCACGGCACAGAATTTCATAAGCATTCTGAGTCTTCTGAACAGCATAGTTCTCATGTTCATCATGAGCATCAGGACCATCATCATGAGAGTTCTATTGGAAAATTAAAAAAGATGGATGCTTGGAAAATTTCTGCAGTAGTATTAGCAGTCTTACTGTTACTATCTGTTTTTACGAGTGGATTTAGATTTCAGAAAGAGCTATCCAGCCAAGAAGCTAGCACGAAAGCATTGGAGTTTATTAACCAAAATTTATTGCAAGGCCAGGCTACAGCTCAAGTAAAATCTATTAGTGAAAATTCTGGGTTATATGCGATTAAATTAGATGTTATGGGCCAGGAATATAACAGTTATGTGTCTAAGGACGGGAATCTTTTCTTTCCTCAAGCTGTAGATATGACTGATCCCTCAGCACTTGCAGATAATCAACAACAAGCACAACAGGCGCAACAAATTCCTCAAGATTTGGTAAAATCAGACAAGCCGACAGTAGAATTATTTGTCATGTCCCATTGCCCTTTTGGAACACAAGCAGAGAAAGGAATCTTGCCGGCAGTAGAGGCATTAGGGGATAAGATTGATTTTGACATCAAGTTTGTTTACTATGCCATGCATGGGAAGACTGAAGTTGACGAGCAAACAAGACAAGTTTGTATCATGGATGAACAAGCTGATCGATATAAGACTTATCTTGCCTGTTTCTTAGAAGATGGAGACTCAGAGCGATGCTTGAAAGCAAATAACGTAGATATGGCTAAACTAGATTCTTGCATAAAGAAGATTGACGAACAATATGGAATCACTGCTGCCTATGATGATACTGCTTCATGGTTAAGCGGAAGATTTCCTCTCTTTAATGTGCATAAGGCAGAGAACCAGAAATATAGTGTAGGTGGATCTCCAACATTGATTATTAATGGCCAGGAAGCAAATTCTGGAAGATCTCCGGCAGAATACCTAGCTGCAATCTGCGGTGCATTTAATCAAGAACCGGAAGAATGTCAAGAAACTTTAAGCGCTTCGCAGTTCTCTTCTGGATTTGGTTATGATACTGCAGTTGCAGGAGTTGCAGCCAGTTGCGCACCTTAATTTTTTAATTTTTTTACTTATTTCTATTATTAAGATTATTCTATTTTTATCTATATTTTTTCTTTCTCTTTCTCTCTTACTCCTCTCTACTCCATCTTAGTTTAGTAATAACCTAGGAAGATAAAATAACCTAGTAATTTAACTAGTGTGTTCGTAGTCATTTTCAGTTCGTCAAAGACCGCTTAGAATTAACGAGTTAGAAAAACGACAAAACAACAGTTAGTATGTTTCCGGTCTATTATCAGTTAAGACTAATTTTGCGTAATAAAAAGAATAAAATAACTATTAATTCCGCAACGTTTGAATATATCTTTCTTTATCACAGATATGATCTCCGCCACGCTGCATGCAACCAGAACAAGCTGGCAGTCCTGTTGGCACATAATTTTGTGTAGGTTGCATCCTCATCCACATTCCTCCTGTCTTTGAACATACTTCTTTAAATGATAGGTCTGCATAAGGATCAGCTATCACATTACCGGTAAGATCTTTTCCAAAACTATTTCTAAAGATAAAAAAACCTAATACTACTATAAAGAGTATAACAGCTCCTTTCCAAAGTGTTGATTTTTTGACTACCCATTTATTCTCCATTGCTATTTCCTCCTCCTCTTTTAAAATTCAGTCATAGATATAAATATTTCTTTTTAAGAGGCTCTGTAAAAAGTATATTAGAAGCATAACTATAATCATCTAAGATAAACAATAATCATAAAAATAAAATAAAAGAAAAAAAATTAAACCCTTAACTTACAACAACTACTCCTTGCATTCCTGGATGGAAACTGCAAGCATAGTTATATACTCCTGGTTCAGTAAACGTGGTTGTAAACGTTGTTCCTGCTGGGATGACTTGATCAACCATACCATTGTCAAAAGTAACGGTGTGGTCTACTCCCTTATTGTAATCATTATCTTCGTCATTCTTTACGGAGTCTACATTAACCCATTCTACTGCATCTCCTGCCTTTACTTCTACTGTTCGAGGCATGAACTCAAAACCAACAATGGTTACTTGGTTCGTATTTCCACTGGCTTTTACTGCTGAATCGCTTTCTTCTGCATCACTAGGAAACGGCGTTCCTTGGTCAGCAGGAGTAGGAGCTTGTGTGCACCCTACAAGCAATAAGGCAGCTATAACCATTAATATAGCTATTGTCTTCATTCTTTGACCTCCTTAATCTTATTTTTTATAAACATTTTTGTGAACATCATATCTTTAAAACCCTCTCTAGACATCATCACCGATAAAATAACCCTTAAACCCTCTTCTTTAATGAGTTCAAAGACTAAAATGAGCTTTTTTTAAGCTTATAGCCTCATTTATTTAAATATCTTTCCCCATTCTTTAGGATAATGCGTTATAAGAGCATATCCAGCTATGATAACCATGACTACACTCATCCATTGTCCTAAAGTTAAGCCTGATAATAATGGGTCTTCTTTCCAAAAGTCTAAGATAAACCTTCCTAATCCTTCCCAAAAGACAAAATTCAAAAAGATAAATCCCAGCTTAAACTCTTTTCTTAAACTTAA
>JACOZM010000023.1:0-934 GCA_016181345.1 Candidatus Woesearchaeota archaeon | reverse complement strand
ACTCTTTTCTTAAACTTAAAAACAACAGCCAGCCGAAAAGAAGAGATCTTTTTCCCATTTCATATAATGGATAAGGGTGCCGGCAGACGTCACCTCCTCCAGTATTGTTAAAGTTAACGCACCACGGTCCATTCCAGACTCTTCCCCATAACTCTCCGTTGATGAAATTAGCTAATCTTCCTAAAGCAAGAGCAAAAACAGTCGGAACAGATAAGATATCAGCTATAGCTAAGAAATTCAGTTTATGCTTCCGGCAGTACCAATATCCCGCTATAACTATTCCAGTAAATCCGCCATGAAAACTCATTCCCCCTTCCCAAATCTTCAATAAGTTCCAAGGATGAAATAAATATGTTTGTGGATGCCAGAGCAATAAAAAAAGCCTCGATCCGACTAATACTCCTACCATCAGATAAAAAGCAAAATCCCATATTTGGTCTTTCGTTAAGGTTAACTGGCCTTTTTTATGTACGTAATGAAGCCACCAAACAGTTAAAAAGAAACCGAGAACATAAACTACTCCATACCATCGAATCTCTAATGGACCTAAGTCAAGAATAGTTGGATTGAAGTTATGAACCCACATGGATATTTAGCAGTACCGCAAACTTTATATATTCTCCGTTGCTATGTAGGTTTTACTTGTATTAATAATTACAATTAAGTATATAAATAAAATGAGGGTGAATGATCATGGAAGAAAAGGGGAAAAATTATTCTAAAGAATTGTTAGGTAAAACCATCATTTCCAAATCAGGAAAAAAGTTTGGAGAAGTAGGTGATTTAGTATTTGAAGTAGGTTCGGGTGAACTGATTCATGTTCTTTTAAAGAATCCTACTGTGTATGCCGATAAATTAGAATTGGAAAAGACCAAGGAAGGCGGTGTATTGTGCGAATTATGCCAATCAAATATTAGAAATGGTGTGGTTGTTC
>JACOZM010000022.1 GCA_016181345.1 Candidatus Woesearchaeota archaeon | reverse complement strand
GCAGGTAAGCGTAAATAATCTATACCATAATGTTGTGAAGTTGCTACCTGTTCTTCCAGATAGTCATTCATTTTTTGTGCTAAGTCCTGATAGGGATTGTCAACAGGAATTTTTCTTTCTTTAGATTCATCTTCAATACATTCGTAAAGTACAACATCCATTTCTTGCAACGATGAAAGAACTCTCTGATAATATTCTGGCGTAGCAATGTGGACTACTCCGACTAATCTTATAGTCTTACCTTTAGATGGATGAACTAGCGTAATCATGTCCGTTTCTTTCAGAATTGTCTCAATATTCCCTACATTTGAAAAAAACATTCTAGGATCCATGGTCATCCTCCTGCAAGAATTTTAACACAGCACACTCAATCAGATGACTCTTGCTTCTAAAGTGATGATCTCTTAACTTCTCTCTAATTCTCCGATGCGTCTCTAAATCCAACGTAATACAAGTTTGATGCTTCATTAAACACTATTTTACATCCATCATATATAAACCTTTCTAAAAATAACTACTAACAAGTAGATACGATAATAACACTTAAACTTTCTTCACTCTTATGATGATTCTAGGTGATCTTTTATCAGAAATAAACTAACAGAACAGATATCACTATGAGCAAAGCAAGAGAAATAATAAATCTTCTAATCTAACACATTACCAAAAACAGAACAAAAAAAGAATACAATTAAGATAATTTTACTTTCTGTCCTAAGGCTTGTCCTGGCAGTCCTTTCTCTAAGAAATGAGCGCGTACTCCGCCTTTTCTGCCGTGTAGAGCAGCGATCTTTCCACTTAATACTTTTCCAGCCGGAGAAGTCCAAGTAACAGTCTTGCCGATAGCTTTTTTCGCTTCTTCTGACGTCTCACCTACTTTAAGAACCATTTGATAAGGGTTCTGATGATGCCGTCCTCGCCGATAATTCATAACAGTTGCTTCCATAGATAAGCTCAAAACGACGCTTATTTATAAAGATTATTATTGTAAATAAAGTATCGAACCTTTATTTACAACTTAAAATCAATCAGTATTTTATTGATTTTCTTGTTCTTTTCTGCCATCTCTGTATTAAATAATTCACTTCACCATCTGCCTTAATGTTAAGAGTTCTCTAATCATCTAAAATTATAACTACTATCAAGGGATAATCTTGATAAAGTTTATAAATACACTCCAGAAGCATAATACTATGAACTATCATAGGACAAGGAACTCAACTTCACGAGGATTTACAAGGAGGGAATTCTTAGGAATTGGTGGTACTCTTGGAGCACTAGCTCTTTTACTTCGTGGGGCTTCTGATCTTCAAGAGAGAAATGATCCTTTTTTAGCTGACGATTTCCCGATGAGAACACAGGTAAGTTTACAGTCCAGTTATAAGGGTAAAGTAAGTCATTTATATACTGCTAGACTTTATCCGGACGATCTTAAAAGGGAATTTTCTGCTGTTAGCGATTTCTTTGGCACTCCGATAACTGTTTTTAGTGAAGAAGATTTTGATTCCAACCACCCTAAAGTAGAATCAGTAAGAATCGATCGAGTACAATATCCATGGTTAAGAGACTTATTGTTAGCAGCTGATGACGGCACTGTTTTTACTAATGCTGTAGGTTATTCTCAAGTTCAGAGGGATAGAAATCAACAATTATCTTTAACTCGGCAGGTTCAACAGATATTAGAACATCTTGTCGAAGAAAAAGCCCTAAACGCATATAGCGCTCCTTTACTTTTTGAAGGCGGACAGGTCTTAAAAACAGATGAGCATACACTCATTCCTGATTTTTTTAACGATCTTCGAGCTATTCCTTTTCATCCTCAAAGAGATTACTACTCTGCTAGGGACTTACTCCAAAACATTTTCGGAGAAGTTATTTTAATTCCTACTATGCTGGAAGGTAAAGTTCTTTTAGGAGGACATTTAGATGAATTTATTACCATTCTTAGTCAAGATACCATTGCAGTAGGTGATGTAACACTAGCTAGAAGAATCATCTCTGATGTAGATCCTAGTGCAATTAGAGCTTATCAAGAAATGCTTAGAGACTATGCTCAAAATTCTAGAAACCATCAATTTATGCAAGATCTTCCTGTTCTACATGCCCAACATTTTCCATTCGCAGAAGAAGTAGCTAAAATGTGTGATGCTACTGCTCAAGTATTGGGCAGACATTATACTGTAGTCCGTGTTCCATTATTAGTCACTTCATCTACATCTAGCGACGATCAAGTTAGTCCTAAACTTTTCTCATATAATAATGCTTTAGTAGAGTTTCCTGGAAAAATGGCTCTGCCTGTTTATGGCATAAAAGAACTTGATGATGAAGCTAAAGCAATAATGGTTAAGCAAGGTTACAAAGATATTTTAGGGGTTGACTCTAAAGAAGGTATTTTTACTAAAGGGGAAGTTCATTGCAACTATTTTGAATTAAGAGCTGCTTAGTCTAGTAATAGTCTAGTAATAATCTGCTAGAAAAATATTTCTTTTAAAGAACTAGCTAATCCAGCAACATAATCAATAAAAAGAGCAATACTCCTTTTCGAAGTATGATTAAAGGCCAAGTGGTTTCGGGAGATTTTTCTAAGATAGTAATGAGGGTAAAATCCGACTCTTCCATGGAACTTGGTGAGTTAGTTGTCATCGACCAAGGCCAGGAAAAATTCTTGCTGCAGGTTTATGATCTAGTTTACGGCAGCCAAATCTCTCCACAAAATTTAGAGATGGTTGCCGGCATGAATTTAGAAGAAGGAAATTTTAATCTTTTAGATGAATCCTTGCGAAATTATCAATTAGCCCTATTAAAGCCCGTCCTTAACATCTCTGCCAGCAGTAAAACCTGTAAAAAACTGCCGGACTTTTTTACCAAGGTAAGGGAAATAACTAAAGAAGACCTTTCCTTTATCACAAAGCCAGAACATCCTTTATTCTTGGGCCAGCTTCGCTCTGGCAGTAAGGAATTAGATTTTAATGTATTCCTGCCGGGTAAAGATGTTTTAAGTCATCACGTCTTGATTCCTGCTTCAACGGGGAAGTGAAAAAGTAACCTTATGAGCTGCATCTTATGGGACATCACTGAAAAGAATTACTCCGGAATGCTTGTCTTAGATCCCCATGATGAGTATTACGGCCGTACTGGATTAGGGTTGAAAGATCATCCGCATAAGGAACGAATTTCTTATTACACTCCGAACAAGTTATTCCTGGGGCGAGCTTTCATCCCGATACTATTGCCGTTGTGAAAAGAAAATTGATCTCTTTATTAGGATTAGATTTTGAGAATGGCCAGTTGTCTTGTCAAGGCATTTTTGATACTATTGCCGGAGAAAACACTATCAGCGAGATCTGCTTGGAACTAGAGCAAGGCAAGACAGTTATTATTGACACAAGTTACTTTTCAGGTTCGATAGAAATTCTCATCGGCAGTTTAATCACCAATGAGATTTTTGATAAATACAAATATTATAAAAAAACCGGCCAGCTAGATGATAAGCCCGTCGTTTCCGTCGTTTTAGAAGAAGCTCCTCGAGTTTTAGGAACAAAAGTTTTGGAGCAAGGAGGAAATATTTTTGAAACTCTAGCTCGTGAAGGAAGGAAGTTTAAAGTAGGCCTGATTGCGATTACGCAATTGCCGTCAGAAATTCCAAAAAACATTTTAGCCAATATGAATACGAAAATCATTTTAGGTATAGAAATGAATTCCGAACGTCAAGCAGTTATGGAATCCTCTCCACAAGATCTATC
>JACOZM010000021.1 GCA_016181345.1 Candidatus Woesearchaeota archaeon | reverse complement strand
CTCTTTAGGAGCGTCAAGCTTAAAGCGAATCACATTACATTTCTTCCAGTCATACCTGCCCGTACCATCGTATCCGGCATCTAAACATTCTTTAGGCGCTTCTAGTTTGAATTTAATGACATCACATTTTTTCCAATCATCTCTACCTTGTCCCGTCAGTCCTGCATCTAGGCATTCTTTAGGAGCATCTAGCTTAAACCGAAGAGCATCACATTTTCTCCAATCATCTTTTCCAGTTCCATCAATCCCTGCTTCTAAACACTCTTGAGGAGCATCAACTTTAAATCGTATCAGCTCACATTTCTTCCAGTCATCTCTGCCCGAACCAGTTAAGCCAGCTTCCAAACATTCTGGTGGAGCCTCTTGTTTAAACATAAATCGTTCACATTCACGATGATCCTTTAAGCCAGCTTCTTTACATTCATCAGGAGCTTGCGCATCAAACATAATCTCTTCACATGCTTGCCTAGCTTCCTTCTCATTAGTTGGATTTATTTTTCCGCTTTCCAAAGCTTCCTGACATTCAGGAGGAGCATTTAATCTAAACATCACTTTCATACAATCATCCCGAGTTAAAGCCCCTTCATCCGCACATTCTGAAGGAACATGTAAGTCATGTTTAGCATCGCCATATTTATCCTCAACATCAGCCATCACATTTCGTAAATAATCTGGAAGCAGCTCCGTTGGATCTCCTACTTCTTCCATTTTTTGACAAGCATCTTCATCTCCTGATTCACATTGAGCTGCTAAAGGAGCAATTTCACTGCATTTTTCAGCAAATGGTTTTATGGAAATATCATCACATCGGCACGCGGTAGGGCTTTGAAAGCATTCTGACATTATAACAAAAAATTCTTTAGCTTCTTTTTCTTGTTCCTCTGTTAATTCCTTATCTAAATCCTGTTTCCATTCTGGGGCATCATCATCCGTTCTGCATACTTGAGAATACTGTAACGGATCTAAACCAGACAATACTTTACAGAGCTCTGAAATTCGATTGGAGATTTTAGCAGCCAAAGCAACCTTATCTTCCTCTTTAAGATTTTCACTAATCGCACCCTTTAGATCTTCCCATCCTTCATCATCTAAGTTTAACGAATCCATCACTTCTTTTACGGCCTTGCTGCTCTCTAAAACACGCTGTTCTAACTCTGGAGAAACTTCTTTTTTGATGATTTCATTATATTTTTCAACCTGCTCCAATGCTTTTTCAGCAGCTTGTGAATTTCCGGATTCAACAACTTCTCTTAATTCTAATACTTTTTCTTCTTTATACTTTAAAGCAGTTTCAGGATTATTTCCAACTAAAACATTTTCAACCATTTCTTCCAAAAAATAAAATGAACTATCTGGAGTCATTCCAGCACTCCCTTCTAATTGTGTATCTTCAACACCAGCATAAATATCCTCAGAAGTCACTTTTTCAAATTCATCATCATAAAGAGTATTTTCGTTATTATCTGAAGCTTCCGAATCTGATAATTCAGAACCAGATAGTTCATCACCCGATAACATATCCACAGGCACCTCATCAGAAGGCAAAGCAACTTCTAAAGAACCATCACCTAATGGATCATCATCTAAAGACTCATCTAATTGATCATCCGGTAGAACATCAAGTTGATCATCAAGGCTATCTTGACCATCAATATTTTCCACAGCTACAGCACTAAAAGCTAACAGCAATACTAGAGATAATACAATAAACATATTTTTCATCTTCACACCTCTTTACATTGACCTTAAATATAATTAGAGAAGGATTATTCAAAAGTATTTAAAAGTAACGAAAGAGAAAAAAAGGCCGAAAGAAAAAGAGTGGTAAAAGAAAAAAGAAAAGAGAAAACAATCAAAATGCTTAATCACAAGATTAACTAACCTCTTTCGCCAAGCCTTCTAGCATCTTCACTAATTCCTTAGCTGTTTTTGGCTCAATACAAGTTGAAACTCCTTCAACTTCTTCCTTCTTCTTCACTGCCACCCAAGTGATAAGATCCCTTATTTTGTCCTCAGCAAATTTTGTTTCACATCCACAAGTTCCACAGCCCATAGTATTCACCTCTCCTTTTAGATAAGTTTAAGCATTTATTCTATCACAGATGATTATCAACTATTCATAATAAACCTTTAGATCATAAGTCAAAGATAAATTATAAGAAACCACCTATTGTTAAACATTAGTTATAATTCGGGCACGTAGCGCATCCTCGATGACAACAAGGCCCGCTGCTTCGAGCATAAATTGCTTTAGAACTTCCCGATGAACCAGCCGAAGAACTATATGCAGTTGACGCACTCGTACTGCTTGAATAACCTGACGAAGTTGAATATGATACCATTGGTAAAGAAAATACCCAAGAATATAAAAAGGTTTCTACAAAAGTGAGACTTTAAAGTCATAAGACTATATTGTTAAGAGAAATCTTTATTAGAAGAATAAAAATAATGAGATAATTCATGATTATTATAAGAAGAAGAAAATGAAGAAAAAGAAGAATGATAGTACTAATAGTAATAATAACAAGAATACTATCGAATATAAGGATTTTTTCAAGTATGGTGAATGGAATAATATCTCCATTCTAGCTGTCGATTCATGGAATGGGTATTTCAATAATC
This sequence comes from Candidatus Woesearchaeota archaeon, assembly GCA_016181345.1. GTDB lineage: Archaea > Nanobdellota > Nanobdellia > Woesearchaeales > GW2011-AR9 > JACOZM01. The sequence goes on along the minus strand of JACOZM010000021.1, from coordinate 684 downwards.
GAGTAGTAAAAAAAATATTGGGCAATTTCTTAAAAATAATTCAAGTCTGGGAAAATGATAAAAAAGAGATTATGTATATTTCTAAGTCTGGCGAGAAAGAGATGGCAGAACTAGCAAAACAGAAATACTTGACTAACCACAGATTTTTTCACAAAATTTTAGATGATTATTACAGCACCAGACCAAAAAAGATAGAGAGAGTCAGAGAAATTTCTCAGATGAGCCTAAAACAACTTTCCAATAAAGAGCTCACCTCTTTATTCTGGGAAACAAGAGAACTCATTGGCCATTTTGGCGCTTATGATTGGGTAACTTTTTCATTTGATAACCGTATTCTAGAAGCAGTTGATCTTGCTGACCATATTAAAGAAAAACCAGAAGAAAAGAATCTTATCCTATCATTAACAGTTCCTGAGGTTATCCTTCCAACTCTTGCGGAGGATATTTCTATAATCAAACTAGCACTCCAGACAAAAGGAATGAACGAAAAGGATATTCAAAACAGGTTTTCCACAGAATTAAAAAAACTGGTTGAAAATTTCGGCTGGCTTTCTTCGTTAATATTTTATCCCCTTAAAACAGAGAGTGATTATCTCCAACAGATAAAAAGATTACACCAGAATAATAATAATAATAATAATAATAATAATCTTCAAGAAGAATTGGAAGAAAAAGAACATTTCC
>JACOZM010000020.1 GCA_016181345.1 Candidatus Woesearchaeota archaeon | reverse complement strand
TTTTTAAGTTTTTAGTTTTTAGTTCTGAGTTTTGAGTGAGCTTGATGAAAGCGCGGGTGGCGGCAAGATTTGCGGCATTCGTAATATTGATCCTATCAATGATTTTCTCCGAAACGCGCGCGGTTGCGCTTAAAATCAGAGAGTTGCTCTTGATATATGCCGCCCATTTCTCGCGCCGCGCCGAAGAAAGCCTCTTGGAATCTTTAAGTTTCCCTAATTCATAGTTCCTTACTCTTAATTCTTTCAGCTAAGGTTTTTAGTGGCTGTCCTCCTCGATGCCGAGCAGGAGGTAATTGAGGAACTTCATTATTGAAAAAAGTAGTGATATGATATTGTAAAAGATCCCATAAATCCTCAATGATAACTTCAGGAGCTCCTGCGTTGATGTTCTCAAACAAACGCTGATTAATCCTGACGACATCACCTAGCTTATGAGTTAGATCGTCTTCACTTCGCTCTCCGCTTTCAAGAGTAATACTAGGACGCATCGTTACTGGAGGAATAGAGATAACCGTTAAGATTAACCATTCCGGACGGAAGCCAGTAGATACGTCCATCCCAAATAAATCTAAATCTTCGTTGGAAATTTTTTCAAGCCGAGCACGAATTTCAATTGCACTTAAACGCACTTCATTTTCGTAGAAATTATAGGGCTTTTCAATCTTGATTTTTTCCTGTTTCTTTTCACAATGAGGACATTTATCCTTGATCTTATACTTACTTGTAATCTCTCTCAGCTTTTGTCGTCGGGCATCTATGCCTTCTTCTTCAGCAACTTTAGCCAGAAGTGCAGAATATTTTTTTAATGTGATGTCTGGAAGCATCAGCCGGCTGCAGAATTTACATGTAGACTTTAACAAATCTAATACTTGCCGGATATAATTAATATGAACTACGGGACGAGCCAATTCGATGTAACCAAAGTGCCCAGGGCATTCTTTAAGTTTTCCGCCACATGTTTTACACCTTAATCCTGGATCAATAACACCCAAACGGATATCCATCAATCCGCCGTCGACAGGATAGCCTTCACGATCATATAATTCAGGAGTAACAATCTTAGCAGCAGCTAAATCTACAGTGTGTTTTGGAGAGAAAACTCCAAACGAAATACTTTTGATTTTTTTATGGATTTGTGGCATTTTTAATTCCCTACGTTCATCATATTGCTTCTTAATGTTATTTTAACAGTAAATCTTGTTTTAATTTGTTTTAATGTTATTTTTTCAGTTGGTCTATTCTCCCAATGTTTATTCTCTTAATATTTATTCATCAAATTTAATCTAGAGTAGACACCCATACTGCGGATTTCGTCCAGCAATAGCTTAAAGGCATAGCTCATCTCAATGTAATTAATCTCAATGTCCTCGCCGCACATAAGGCAATACTTTCTATTTTTATAATGATCCTCAACAGCGACTAATCCGCACTTTTCACAGATTGGAAGAACTATCTTATCTGAATCAAAACGTTCCTTCAGCAAGAGCGAAGCTCCATGGGCAATAAATGTATCCTTCTCCATCTCCCCTAATCGTAGCCCTCCGTCTTTAGCCTTACCTTCGGTTGGCTGTCGAGTAAGCAATTGGACTGGACCTCGAGCTCGAGACTGCATCTTATTAGCAACCATATGCCGTAATCTTAAGTAATACATGTTTCCAACATAAATTTTTGCCAGCATCTGTTTTCCCGTTCTTCCATCAACAAAAGTTTCAGTTCCATCTTCGCGGAAACCTAAGTGCAATAATTCCTTCCGCAAATCAGTTTCAACCTCAGCATCAAATAATGTTCCGTCAACAAATCTCCCAGATAGTGCAGCAACTTTTCCGCCAAGGAGTTCTAAGAGATGGGAAACAGTCATCCGTGAGCTTACCCCATGCGGAGTAAAGATCAAATCTGGAACGATTCCCGTCGTAGAAAATGGAACGTCAGCTGAAGGGATTAAAATACCAGTAACTCCTTTCTGTCCATGACGAGAAGTGAACTTATCTCCGATCTCTGGGATTCTTTCTTCCCGCAATCGGACTTGAACAAGACGATTCCCTTCTTCATTTTCAGTAATGATGACAAAGTCAGCTGTCCCTTGCTCTCCGTGCTTTAAGCCGACAGAACTTTCTCTTCGCGTAGCAGCAGACAGATTATATTCATCTAAACTATTTAAGAATCGAGGAGGAGATGTTCGTCCAATAACTACGTCTCCTTCGTCAACTTGAGCTTCAGGGTAAATAATTCCGTCTCCCTCTAAGAAACCATATTCTTTCTCACTTCGGTATCCTTTAACATCTTTATCAGGAACACAGCTCTCGTCGACTAATCCTCCGGAATATCGCAACTCTTCAACGGATACTGGACGGAAGTATGTGCTTCGGGCTAATCCTCTCTCGACTGAACCCTTGTTTAAAATAACTCCGTCCTCCATGTTATATCCATCAAAACACATGACAGCTACGATCATGTTCTGTCCAGAAGGATGCTCGTTATAATCAACAATATCGTGAATTTTTGTTTTAACTAGCGGATAATGAGGGTAATGGAGTAAATTAGAATCCATATCTAAACGTAGATGATAATTTGTAGCGTAAAATCCAAGAGACTGCTTTTGGTTTTTACTTCCAATGATCAATCGAGAAGACTGATTGTAGTTTCCAAACGGAACAAGCGAGGCTGCTACTCCCGCTAAAGCAGTAGGGCTTACTTCTAAGTGAGTATGGTCGGAAGTAAGGTCTTCTTCAGTAATGCCAACTAAAGCGTTTTCTTCTTCAGCAGCATCAAGATACTCAATAACACCTTGTCGGACTAAATCATGCCAGGAGATCTCTTTGTTTTCCAGCTGAGCCAAATGTTTTTCCGTCAACAAAGACTTTCCACTTTTCACAACGATCAATGGTCTTCGTGCCCTTCCAGCATCAGACATCATATAGACTGCATTTGATTTTACTTCATGATAAACATTGATGTTCTCTGATAATGATCCTTTTCTTCTTAAGTCTTTTATCTCTTCGATAAAGCTGCGAGCTTCTTCAACTGATCCTACAAAATTACCATTTAGATAGACGTCTGCCATTTTAAATAAGATTTACCCCTAAGTCTTTCATTTTTTCAATAACTTCTTTTTCATCAGTTTCTTGTGAGATCGAACAGAGCATAGCCAGATTTTTTCTTAACCCAATGTTAGTACCTTCAGGAGTTTCAATCGGGCAAAGTCTTCCAATATGAGTGCAATGCAAAGCACGAGCATCGAAGTTTTCCTGTGATGTTGATAACGGACTTACAACCCTCTGTAAGTGGGAAACCATATCCAAGTAATTTGTTCTGCTCATCCTTT
>JACOZM010000063.1 GCA_016181345.1 Candidatus Woesearchaeota archaeon | reverse complement strand
GATGAACCTACCGGCAATCTTGACACCAAAACTGGGGTGGAGATAATGCCCATTCTGCAAGAACTTCATCAGCAGGGTAGGACGATCATCCTTGTTACTCATAATCCAGACTTGACCTCGTTAGCGACAAAAATTATCAGATTGAAAGATGGAAAGAGAATAGGAGGATAATAAGTAGTACAATGATAGCGACAACAAAAATATTTATTTTTATGATCCTGGCAGCATTCTTTTTTCCGCTAGCCAGCGCGCAAGTAGCGATAGATTCATTTATCGTTTCCCCGGAAAAAGTTATTCCAGGCAATGAGGCGGTGATTGAAATGACGCTGGAAAACGTTGGCAGTGATGGTGTCAAGGATGTGCTTGCCGTACTGGATTTTCAAGGGCTTCCGTTTGTACCGATAGAATCTTCTAATGAGAAAGTTATCAGAAGGATCTATAGTCGAGACGATGAAATCATCTTCTTCAGGATAAAAGTATTACCAACGGCAGAGCCTGCTGTATATACTATCCCCGTCGCTATAAGTTACGATGATGTTAGCAAAATTTCTCTCATAAGTATAGAAGTAGCTGCCCCTGCCCATCTGGCTGTGCTCCTACAAAAATCAGAGATCGTGAAAGTAAACGACCAGGGGAAGGTCACGATAAAAATGGTAAACGATGGCCTGGCCATGATCAAGAATCTGAAAATACAATTGCGGGAAAGCCCAGCGTATCGTATGACTTCTCCAAGTACGCTGTATGTTGGAGAGGTTGATATTGGGGACTTTGAGACGGAAGAATTCAACCTTATGGTCATGATGGAAGATCCTCTGGTAGTTGTTGATGTGGAATATCGTGATTCTGCGAATACGTTGTATACTGAATCGAAGCTTTTCAAGCTGCCAGTTTATAGTAAAGAAGAGGCAGAACAGCTTGGATTAGTAGAGAAAAATAGCCTGCTGCTGCCAGTAATAGGCATCATCATTCTTCTAGGAACAGTTTTGATCTATCGAAGAAGGAAAAGGAAGAACCATGCGCTTTGATTATTTTTTGTTAGCTATAAACAGCATCCGCCACCGCAAGCTCCGTTCGTGGCTGACGGTAGTGGGAATAGTCATAGGAGTAGCCGCCATCATCTCTTTAGTCACGATGTCACGCAGCTTAGAAAGTACGTTAGAGCTGCAATTCGAAACATTTGGCGCCAATAAAATATTTGTCTCGGGGAAAGGATTTCAAGGTCCCGGCAGTCAATCTAATGGGCTGACGATGGAAGATGTTGAGACGATAGAAAAGATTTCTGGCTTTGAATATGTTACTCCTGGCATTTTTCGCAGTGCGGAGATTAAATATCGGGATGAAACAGGGTTTACCTTGATCGGAGCTCTGCCCGCAGAACAGTATGAAGATTTTTATCACGATAGCGGGATAGGGATAACTGAAGGACGATTTATCCAAGCACAGGAGAAGAATGTTGCCAATATTGGATCAAGAGTCGCGGAACGGATGTTCTCCAAAGAACTTGCTGTCGGTAATAAAATACTGATCAACAAAGTAGAGTTTAAGGTTGTAGGAATCCTAGAGGAGGTAGGTAATTCTCAGGATGACAATCAGATTAACATCCCGTTAGATATTGCACGGGAAATTTTCAACGAGCCAGAAAGCATTGACACGATCATCGCTCAAGTTAAAACGACAGCAGACATTCCCTTCCTTCAGGAGAGAATGGAGAAAGAGCTGGAGCGAAAACGAGGAGATACAAGCTTTGAAGTGGTGACTGCCTCCCAAATCTTAGAACAGATCAATCAAATTTTAGGAGTGATGCAAATAGTTTTAGTAGGTATTGCTGCTATTTCCCTGCTCGTTGGCGCTATAGGAATCATGAATTCGATGTACACATCAGTATTGGAAAGAACTAAGGATATTGGTATCATGAAATCCATCGGGGCAAGAAATAGTGATGTGCTGCAAATATTTCTGATTGAAGCTGGGCTTATTGGTTTTGTTGGAGGAATGTTTGGCTCTGCTTTAGGATCAGGGATGGCGTTAGCGATAGGTCCGATAGCGAAAGAATCAGGATTTCCGTTGGTGATTACCCTAGAAATTCCGGTGCTTCTCTTTGGGCTTCTCTTTGCCTTTATCGTAGGCATGATTTCTGGTATCCTGCCGGCGTATCAGGCATCAAAACTGAAGCCGGTGGATGCGCTGAGGTATGAATAAAAAGAGTTAAGGAAAAAGTTTCTCCTTACATAGTTAAGGAGATATGTATTTAGGTCTTTTGATTTTTTAAGGGAGAAGTCACGCTACAAATGAAAAAATCGATTAAGAACGGCTTATTTGTTCAATTTTATCTTTAACTTCTACTGGAAATTGCTTAAAAATCTCCTGCATTTTTTCTCCGGATGGGAGTAATATAGAAGGAACATAAATATCGTATTTCAGCTCTATTTTCTTTTGTCGTCGTAAAGAGAGGGCCTTATCCAGCAGGTTGATTACTGTTTCTGCTGATTTTTTAGAGATATACCTATTAAACCCATAGTTGTTAGGATTTTTTAATTTAATAGAGAGATAGTGTTCTGTAGTGGTAAAGAAGAGTACACCTATCCTTTGCTCTGCAACAGCAATCTTTTGAATGTCCTTCCAAGGGATCATCTTTCTTAGACTTTTCATCAAAAAATTGGGATATATCCCTTTATCACTTATGATCAAGCTGGGTTTTAAAGAAGAATACACTAAGAACAATCCACCTACGCCAAAGATGAACTGGATAGGGAGCATAATTATACGGTCTAAAAAAGTGCTGGGGGGAATAAAAAAACCAACTAATACAAATAATAAACAGATGAAAATATAACCATAAATTCTTACTGACGGCCTTACTTTTATGTTCATTTTTTTTATTATAAACACACTCCTAGATATTATAATCGATGTGTGGCTATCCTATTAAAGTTAATAAATTTTGCTAATCTTTAAAAATAAGCTTTATTTCTTTACCTTGTGATCATTGGCGTCGTCGGAAAACCTTCCGTTGGAAAAAGTACATTCTTTAAAGCAGCTACATTAGCGGAAGCTGAAATAGCTAATTATCCTTTTACAACTATCAAGCCGAATACCGGAGTAGGCTATGTCAAAGTAAAAGATCCAGCTCAGGACTTCGGGAAAATATCCCACCCTAAAAATGGTTTTGTCTTAAAGAACTTTAGATTTATTCCTGTCCAGATGATTGACGTAGCCGGCCTAGTTCCGGGAGCGCATGAAGGAAAAGGCATGGGCAACCAATTCTTAGATGATTTGCGGCAGGCTGACGTTCTAATCCATGTTATTGATGTTTCCGGCTCAACAAATGAAAAAGGAGAATCAGTTCCTGCTGG
>JACOZM010000062.1 GCA_016181345.1 Candidatus Woesearchaeota archaeon | reverse complement strand
TACAGCGGCAGCACAATTTTGCGTTGTGTAAAACCTTCCTTTTTCTCCGTAATAGCGTTCTCCACGTTCCGGCTCGCCGCAGACGACAATTAAGACCCAAGCTTGAGCAATTTCATACTGGCCGTAACAAGCTTCAGCGAGAGCTCTTTTTTGTCCTGGATCAAAAACAATGATAAATTTCCAATTTTGAATATTACCACTGCTAGGAGCATGCCTTCCAGCATCTAAAACATTAGCGATTTTCTCCCAGGAAACAAACTTAGGAAGAAATTCCTTGATCGTCCTTCTTGATTGGATTAACTCTAAGATATCACCCATTTTTAAATAATTAATTTCTTGTAGTATTTATAGTTTCCGATTAAAGAGAGGGGATTAAAATAAGAGGTAAAGGAGGTAGAAATAGGGAGTGAAGATGAAATTGAAAAAAGAAAAATAAATGGGAAGAAAAAAAGCGACGAATGTCTGGATAAATATCTTAACTATTATCCGCCGATGTTAAATTCTTTTGTTGCTGTCCCCATCTTTCCGCTTTCTGCATCATAAAGAGCGATAGTAACTTGGACATTTGATAAATCGCCTGCAGTTAACGCCTTGTATCCAAATCCGCTAGGAACACCCACCTTAGAACTTACTTGAGTCATTTTCTGGACTTGCTGAACGGATGCAGATATAGGCAGAACTTTTTCAAAATCTCCGTATCCTTCAACAGTCATACCTAAATGATCCATTTTAACGGGGCCATTCTCTTTATTTTTAATAGTAAAACTGACCGTAGTAATTTTTTTTTATGTTCCTTTCCATTCATGTTCGATGCTATCTAGAGTGATAGATACGTCGTCATACGTGGTAGTGAACCCTTGTTCTTCTAATGTAGCGCCAGTACTTTCTGTAGAGTCTGCAGCAACGTCAGCAGTCTCATCTGCAGTGTCAGTATCCAAAGCAGTATTTTCTTCAGTACTTGGGTCAGCAGCAGTATCAGAACTTTCGTCTGCACTATCGGTCTCAGTACTATCAGAAGTCTCTGCAGAGTCTGAAACATCTTCAGATGCAGGCTCGGCAACGTTGTTACTTTCTACATCCACCTTAGTATCACCATCGCCACTACTGCTAAAGTTCCAGTTTAAGTCGAATCCGCTCCATGAATCTCCCAATGAATCTCCTGCACTAAATCTCCCCAGATAGAATACAACTAATAAAATAAGGATAATCAATGCCACTTGAATTATCTTTCTTGGCTTAATCTTGATGGTTATTTCACTTTCGTCAGAATTAGGTCTTTCTCTTTCCACAGTTTCCCTCTCTTTTGGTTTTTTAAAATAATGGACCTTAACAACTTTATCTTTCAATTTATTATCCTTTATCAAAGATTCTTTTTCCTCTTTCTCTCGTGCTTCCCGTTCTTTCTTCAGCCGATCTTCTTCTCTACGCTTTTGGATAAGAAACTGAGTTTGCTTTAATCTCTCTCTTCGATCTAAACGATTAGCTTTAAATTCAGACTGAGCTTCATTCATCTTTGAAGTATTCGCTTCATTGTAATCATCAGAATCCTCATCAATGTCAGAACTATCCTCTTTTATCGCCATAATAGTTCTAAAAGAAACTTCTTTAGATATATAAAGTTTTTGTTATCGTCGGCTTTTATGAAACCCACCCGTTCGAATCGGTTCAGTAATTATTTTTTGGAGTAGAATGAACCGCATTGTAGGCTTGTCTGACGAAGCGCATTACTTCTCACTTGCAAAATGCTGAGGGTTTCATATCAGCCGTTATCGTCAATTTTCTATGAAGAAAACAAAAGATTACAGAAGAAATAAGATTACTGAAACTAAGATCAAGATAAATCCTAAACCTACTGCAGGATAGGATATTTGTTCACCGAGACTTAAATTCGGAAAATCTTTGAGTTTAGAAATGATAAAATTGAAAAAAGAACTAACTTGAGTACTTAATGAACTGAATAGTTGATTTACTTTTCCGTTGAATTCCTGAAGATCCATACTATTAGGAAAGAAAACAGAATATATAAAATTATTGTTTAGTCAGAGGTACTAATTAGGCTTATCTTTAAAAAAAAAGAATATAAAGTAAAAATATAGAAAATGATTCATGCCTTATTGAGCAGCTTCTCCTGCTGGAGCGTCTCCACCTAACTTTTGAGTTCCTTCTGTCAAGACCTTAACATTAACTTGATGGATAATACTCGTAACACGTTCTCCGCAGACTGTGCTTCGCTTGAAAATTCCGCCACGCTTCTTCTTATTTCGGTCTTTTCCATTATAGCCAACTCCACCAGAGATTAATACTTTCTTCCTAGCAGCTTGGATGCCTTTCCTCATCGGAAAACCACATTTATCAGAACCGCCAGTAATTAAAAACTCATATCCAGGCATGCCTACTTCAGTTCCTGAAACTTTATCACCAATAGATTTCTTAGAAAAAACGTCTGCTTCCGGACTCTTAAACTCTTTTTGGTAAGACTTTCCGTCTTTTGTCGACATAACAACTTTAAATTCCATTTTTTATCTCCCCGAGCCTAAATAACCTTACGATTAATCTCAAATAGAGTGACTCAGCCTGTATTTTAATGAGAATGAAGGGGTTATTTAAAAAGTTATGCTTAAAAAGTACGTATTTAGTTCCATAAAGAAAATAGTGGCAGGTCGTCAGATCTGGCGAGACTTTATCCTGAAAGTAAACGTATTTGTAATTATTAAGGTAAATAGTCTCGCAACTAATCATGTCTTACGAAGTTCTCTACAGATTTGACCTCTTGACCAAGCCACTATTTTAACAGAACTAAATACGTACCTTAAAAATGGAGAATCACTAGAGTAATAAGTTTAAAATTTGCTTACTGTTTTAAACTATCTAATTCACTCTTAATAGTATTAAACTCGGCTTTCAGCTGATTTAAGGTGTTTTTTTTGAACTCATTGATCTGGTTTCTAGACAAATCCCACTCCAAGGGCTTAATTTTCCGGTCCAGTGTAAAGAGCCTTTCCTGCAACTCTGTAATTTGTGTGTCAGCCATTTTACCTATAAAAACGTATTAAAACGTATTATTCTCTATATAATAGTAGAACTTATATAAAACTTTAGGACATTTTTTAAAAAAAGACAATTTTAAGGGTTGATGCAAGAAAAGGACATCTTTAAGATCTCTTTAATCATAACCATCCTAGGATTAGTTTTTTTGTTTGTGTATGCAGAAGAAGTAGATGTAAAGCCGACGAATGACCTAGAATCCAGGCAGGTAGATGAAAAGGTAACTATAGCAGGAACGATCAATAGAATCACTATTGCCGATAAAGCTGTTTTTCTAAGTGTAACCGGACAACGAATAGAAACGATGAGCATAATTTTCTTTCCGGAAGAAGAGCCTTTTCTAAAGGT
>JACOZM010000061.1 GCA_016181345.1 Candidatus Woesearchaeota archaeon | reverse complement strand
ATATTGGTTTAATAATCCTATAGCCTGAGTTTCAAATTGCGTAGCATACAATGAATTAAGGTCTTGATATCTCGTTTCAATATCCTCGATTAAACTAAATCTATCATCCATCAAGTTTCTTCTCTCTCCAACATATGTTACTAGGTGCCCTTCTTCTACTAGTGCTAAAACTCCGGAGTTAGGGGTAGTATGTTTCGAGATCCATTGAAATGCGCCTATGACATCATCTGAAGGTGTTTCTTGAGTCAACGCATGATTAACAGCTGGATAAACAGTCGTGGCCAAAAGCAAGATGGCAAAAGTAATCACTATCCAGGTTTTCAAGTGAAGATATTTCGTCTTTTGCAGATAGCTCATCACTTCACGGTAGAATGTGGAAAAGATAATGGCAAAGAGGAGGCCTATAAACATTAACGCGGAGATAAAAGCAATGAGTTTCAATGCCCCTAGAATAATTGTTGAGATCACGAAGCTGATGATTAAGAACAGAGTATTCTTTCGGAGATGAAAGAGGGATTGATAGATTGTAAAGAACCCAACAACTAAAGGGACGATGCTGATCAATAATAACGCTTCTCCTATGGAAAAAGTAGGAAAATAAGTTGATAAGATCTGCGGAGGGACATTCTTCCAGATAAATGCCGGCCCTTCTTCGATCAGGACATCTTTAAAGAATAAGAACTGGCTCCAGAGATAGAAAAATAACGAGGCGATGATGAGTTCAGTCTCTGCCCGGCTTAGTGTTTTACGTTCTATGAGCGATAAGAGGACATAAATCCCTAATCCTATGACTAACAATGATAGGACTGCATTGGTGATCGACGCTAAAAGGAATGCGATAATGTACAGAAAAAGATATTTTTTATTTTTAATATTGAGGAAGGAGTAGACAGCTAAAAATATCAAAGGAAGAGCAAGAGTATTTGGCACAAAGGAATTTGTAGAGAACAAGATGGGAAGAAATCCTGCAATTGCTGCTGAGTAAAGGCTTCCTTCTTCACTGTTAGAAATCTTTTTGCTGATCAGGTAGATAATAATGGTTAAAAGTGCTAATAATATGTTTGGTAAGATCTTAGCAACAAGTTCTAATGGCAGGACAAGGCTAAACAATGCTGCTAAATAATGAAATAACGGCAAGAAGATGAATGTTCTTCCGCCATAAGAAAGGCCGTCTTGATATAACGGCAATCCTGTAGAAGCGATATGTTCAACTTGCCGGAGATGAAAATAGGATTCGTAAGTAAAATTTGGTACAATAAAAGCTAAGATTAACCGAACAGTTAACGTGAAGATAAAGATAGCTGCTAACCACTTCTTTGCATTATTCATACTCTTTTATGTAAATTATTTCTCGTTTATAAATCTGTTGCAGGAATGCAGGAGATAGGTTAAGTACCAAAAGCAAAAATTCTTCAGAAGTTCTAGTCTTTCTTTCTCAACGGTAGAAATATTTAATCTCCAATCTCATTTTCTACGTATTTAAGATATTTTTTTATCATCTTTGCCTGTGCTTGCAGATAAGAGAAGTGGTAAAGATTGTTCCCCTCGCTCTAATAATTCTATTTCTAGTTGATAAGCTATTTCTAGACCATGTTCCACTCCACTATTTTCTGGTTCACAAGAGGAATAATTTCTTGGAGCATCTTGACAATTTCTAAATCTCTCATCTCCTCTCAAATCATTATTCCAAGAAAAGTCATGATTACCTCTTTGGCTTCTTGGTGGTCTAATATTACTCTCCTGTTGATCTTGATATCTAAATTCTCCCGTAAAAGGATTAGCTTCAAATCCTTCTCCACTATATTCATCTCTTAAATCAGCATCTGGATCAAATCCGCTTTTATGGGGATCAGAAGGCAATCCCTGTCCAAAACGATATAGTCGTTCAGAATCTCCTCGCTCAAAAGAAGGTGGCACTTGTTCTCGTACCATTAATGCCGTTGTTCTCGGAGGAGGAAGATCACTTTGATAAGGAACATTGATACTTCCGTCAGCATTATCTGCTCGATATCTATCAGTTGCTTCATTAATTCTTGCCGCAGTAGAACTAGTCTTATATAAGCCAGAAACCATTCTTTCTAAAAGTGCAGAAGTAAATCGAATACTTACTGCAGAAAATAAAGCAGGAAGGCTAAAACCAGTCCAGGGCAAAGCCGGTAAGGAAGAAAGTACTCCCTCCAGAATTGCAGTTGGTCCATAAGTGGCTAGGTTATCTTCCATATTTTGATTGGGATCAGTTCTACTTTGCCTTGATAAATGAAAATATTCATCTCGTTCTCCAAGAAGTTCAGTTCTCACTTGTTTTTGGGCATCGGCTTCTTTCTTTTTTACTTGTAAAGAAAGCTGAACTCGTTTATATCCATCGTAGACACCTCGAGAAGCTCCCATCATTGCTCCTTGGATAGAGCCAACAATTCCGCCTCGTTCTCCGCCATAGATATAACTACCGAAGACAAATCCAACAGCAGAATCAACTAAAGCTTTTAACGTTGTTTTTCCTGCTTCTTGAGCCAGAATTAAATACAATGGTTTTTCTTCTAATTCTCCTACTGTTTCTCTAACTAAATCATCAATCCCCCGAGAAAACTGCTCTTCTATAGGCATATTGCCATCTACTGCATCAACTGAAATCAGTCTAGATCCAGATAGTCTCCTGAAGTCGTCGTCCATTTCCCTTTAAAATCTACGGATATTTATAAATCTTTTGCGTAATTTACAACTCATTAGTGGTACTAATACCCTCAGTTAATGACTCGGTTCCTCATTGTACCTAGGGATTCTATTTCTATCCCAGAACCTCAAAACATTTAAAATGAACTATGGATTACTCTATTTATGATTAAAATTTCTACTGGTGCTCAGTTCTTAGACCAATTCTTACAAGGTGGTTATGATTCTGATGTTGTAACGACGATCTTCGGCCCTTCTGGCTCTGGTAAAACAAACCTTTGCTTACTAGCAGCAATCAGTGTCGTCAACAGCGGAAAGAAGGTTTTGCTGATGGATACAGAAGGAGGAATTTCTGTGGAAAGAATCCGGCAGATCAGTTCCAAAGGGCAGGATGATAAGAGTGAAAAGATCTTGGATAAAATTATTTTCTTCAATCCAGTCAATTTTGCGGAGCAGAAAGATTTCTTTGAACGATTAAAAGAAGAAGTTAACGAGCATATCGGGTTAATTGTCGTAGATAGTATTGGAATGCTTTATCGGTTAGAATTAGGTAAGTCTGAAGAAGTTTATGACGTCAATGCCTCTTTGGGCAGGCAGATCGCTTATCTCGTAGAGATTGCTCGAAGGAAAAACATTCCCGTGTTGTTAACGAATCAAGTCTATGCTGATTTTGGTTCGGATAATGTGAAGATGGTCGGCGGAGATATTTTGAAGTACGGTTCGAAGTGCTTGTTAGAATT